>NZ_JAFCUB010000029.1:0-52329 GCF_049896325.1 Caulobacter sp. DWP3-1-3b2 | reverse complement strand
CCAGGCGGCGGTCGCCAAACCGCCCCAGCAGCAGATCCATCGCCATCTCCCGTCAGATGAACCCAATGAATCAGAGCTCGTCCACTCGCTCAATCGAGATGTGTGAACCTGCTAGCCCAAAGGGAGAGGGAGGGGCCTAAGCGAAGCTTGGGAGCGTGAGGGGTTTAGATGCCGGACGGCGTGCCGGCAGGGCTTCGGTCAGAATACGGGGAAGGGCGTAACCCCTCACCCTCCCATCGCTGCGCGACTGGCCCGTGCCTCTCCCTTTGGGAGAGTGTTCAGGCTAGCGCGCCCCGCCCAGACCGCGTGCGTGCCGCTGCTGATCTTGTGCGGCAAGGCGATGCGGCACGCGGGCGTCATCGTCTTGGCGTCGACGATCAGGCACTCCGAAGCCCCCCGATTCTCGTCGATGATGAAGCTGACCAGATAGCCGTCATCCTCGCTCGTCGCCCCGACGCGCGGCGCGAACGGGGCCTCGCTGGCGTAGCGGCCGGGGTCCAGCGCCAGTGACCAGCTCTCGCCCGTCTCCAGGTCGTGCTTGACGAAGCCGTTGAACAGGAACCAGCCCGGCTTGGCGGTCGTGGAATAGGCGTAGCGATAGGGCCGGCCGGCATAGGCCTGATTAAACATCCCAAACTCCAGGATCCGCTCGTCCAGGTGACCTTCGGTGGTCTCGCCGGTGGCCAGATTGAAGCGCCAGCGGTGCAGCTTGGGTCGGAAGCTGTGCTCGTCGAGATAGGCCATCAGGTGGCCATGACCCTCCGGCGCGTCCTCCAGCGGGCGCGGTGTCGGGTTCTCCTGGAAATAGCCGTCGAGCACGATCTCGTCGCCGTCCTCATAGGCGTTCAGCCAGTGCAGCACATAGGTCGGGGCTGCCTCGAACCAGCGAACCGCGCCGCCGTGACGGGGTACGATGCCGAACCGTGACGGCAGGCCCTTGTGCAGGCGCACCGCGTGGATGTCGCGCTCCAGCAGATTGGCGTCCCAGAACACCGGCAGGTCGTTGAGGATCGAATAGTTCGCCGTAAACGCCATGTCGTGCGGCAGGCGCGGACCGGGCAGGTCAATGGGCTGGTAGACGGTGCGCTTGCCGTTTGCGTCGACCACCCCGTAATGCATGTAGGGCGGGTGCTTGGAATAGTTGAAGAACAATAGCTCGCCTGTCGCCTCGTCGACCTTGGCATGGGCCGAGACGCCGTCCAGCGGGGCCCAGCCGGCGACGCCCAGATTCTCCAGGGTCAGGGGGTCCAGGCGATAGGCCTCGCCGCACTGGTAGAAGGTGGCGATGGCCTCGCCCGCGTGCACGACGATGTCGGTGCTGGCGGTGTCCTTCAGGCCGCCGTGGGCGCCAAAACCAGGGCGCTTCGACGTGCCAGGTCCATCGGCCAGCCCGCCCCAGAGACTCTCGCCGGCTTCCTGCTCGGCCTCGAAGCCGCGGGTGCGGATGAAGCGGTTGCGATAGCGTGCCTGGCCGTTCTGGAACTCGATCTGGTGAACCATGCCGTCGCCGTCGAACGGGTGGTAACGGCCCAGCGGCTGGTGCACGGGGTTTTCGGTGTTGCGCAGGTAGACGCCGTCCAGGTCGGTCGGGATCGCGCCCTCCAGAACCTCCAGCTCGACCGCATCGACCTCCTCGTGCAGCGGCGTCCAGGCGCCGGTCATGTAGGGGTGGTTGGTTTGCTGCAGCGACGTGCGCACCGGGGGCTGGCGGTCGACTTTCATGGTGGGTTCCTGGCCTCCGAGCGTCGTGTCGCGCCTTGGTTGCAGCCTATAAAGGTCAGTCTTGCTGTGCAAGCGACGGAAAGCGCACAAGAGATGACCGACGCCGTTCTTTCTCCACGCAAAGTGGTTTAGCGGGTACACGCTGTTCATCGTGTGAGAGTGATATGCCGGTCGATACGCCACCCGCCGTCGAGCAAGTCGTCGTCACGGCGGCCCGCCTGCCGCCATCCGCCGCCGACGCCGCGTTCTCAATCGTTCACCTCGGCGAAGCCGATCTGGCCAAGAGCCAGCGGGTCGATGAGGCGGTCAGCCATACACCAGGCGTCTCGCTGTTCCGGCGCACATCCAGCCTGTCGGCCAATCCGACCACTCAGGGCGTCAGCCTGCGGGCCATCGCGCCGTCGGGCGCGGGGCGGACCCTGGTCACCCTGGACGGCGTGCCGCTGAATGACCCGTTCGGTGGCTGGGTAATCTGGTCGCAGCTGGCGCCGGAGTCGCTGGCCGGGATCGACATCGTGCGCGGGGCCGGGGCGGGACCTTACGGAGCCGGCGCCTTGACCGGCGTCATCGCGCTGCGCGAACGCGACAGCGGGATCGCCGGCGACGTCTCGGTGGGAAACCTGGGCAGCCAGCGCGCCTCGGCGGCGGGGGTCTCGACCCTGGGGCGGTTCGAATTCTTTGGCGGGGCTTCCTATGACAAGTCGGACGGCTACGTCCCGGTGCGCGGCAAGGCCCAGGGGGCAGCCGACACACGCACCGACCTGGAGGCCAAGAGCATCGCCGGCCGTGTCGACATGGCCACCGTCCTGGGCATTCTGTCGCTGCGCGGCGGGTTCTTCGAGGAGGATCGCGGGGCGGGCCTGGCGGGCGCGCGGGCCAACGCCTCGGGCAATGTGCTCAGCGCCACCCTGGCCAAGGCCCCGCGCGGCCAAGCCCTGGGCTGGCGGCTGCAGGCCTGGCGGCGCACCAGCGACCTGTTCAACACCTCGATCGCCGTGGCGGCCAATCGGGCGACCACCACGCCGGCCAACAGCCAGGATAAGACCCCGGCCACCGGCTGGGGCCTGAACGGCGCGCTGCGTCGCAAGGTCGGCGGACTGGAATGGGAGCTCGGCGCCGACGGACGCCTGAACGACGGCGAGGAGCGCGAGCGCTATAGCTTCTCCAACGGCGCCTATACCCGCAATCGCGTGACCGGTGGCAAGACCTCGGTGGTCGGGACCTATGGCGACGGCTCGTGGTCGAGCGGTCCCTGGCTGGTGGCGGGCGGGCTGCGGCTGGACCATTGGGAGACCACCGACGGCTTCCGGATCGAGCGCAACAGCCTGACCGGCGCCGTGCTGCTCGACCAGCATCCCGCCGACCGCGATGGCGAGGTGGTCAGCGGTCGCCTGGGCGTGACGCGCCAGATCGGCGACGAGACCGTGGCCCGCCTGGCGGCCTACACGGGCTTTCGGCCCGCTAATCTCAACGAGCTCTACCGTCCATTCCGGGTGGCCAACGACGTGACCGAGGCCAATGCCGGCCTGAAGCCCGAGCGACTGATGGGGCTGGAAACCGGCCTGTCTCGCAAGGGCGGCCAGGGGCTGATCGAGGCCACGGTGTTCTGGAACCGGGTCGACGATCCGATCGTCAATGTCACCCTCGGCGTCGGGCCGGGGACCTTCCCGGTCGGTGGCTTCATTCCGGGCGGCGGGACGCTACGCCAGCGCCAGAACGCCGGGACCATCGACGCCTATGGCCTGGAGGCTAGGGCCGAGCGCACGGTCGGCTCCGTGACCCTGACCTCGGCCCTGTCGGTCACGGACGCCCGCCTCGACGGCGGCTCTGACGCTCCGCAACTGACCGGCAAGCGTCCGGCCCAGGCTCCGATCTGGAGCGCCACGGCCGGTCTGTCGGCGGTCCTGACCGACAAGCTGACCTTGGCCAGCGACCTGACCTACGAAGGCAAGCGGTTCGAGGATGACCTCAACAGTCGGGTGCTCGATCCGGCCTACCGGCTGGACGCCCGCCTGGAATGGCGCGTGCGGCCGTTGGTGACAGCCTATGTGTCGGGCGACAACCTGTTGGACGCCAACATCCAGACCTCACGGACGGCGGGCGGCGTGGCGGGCTTCGCCGCCCCGCGCATGGTGCGCTTGGGGCTGAGGGTGGCGCTGTAGGCTGCTGAAGGGGACAGGCACATGTGCCTGTCCCCAGCCGCGAATGCATCACCGCACCGGCTTGCCGTGGAACACCACCTTCGCCCCCTTCACCACCGCCTTGCCCAGTTCTGCCGCGTCCCAGTTCGCTAGGCGCACGCAGCCGTGCGAGGCGCGCTTGTTGACCAGCCTGGGATCGGGCGTGCCGTGGATGCCGTAGGTGTCCTTGGTCAGGTCGATCCAGGTGGAGCCCACCGGATTGTTCGGGCCGGCCTTGATGGTCAGCTTGCCCTTCACCTTGCCGAAGGTCAGTCGCGAGGGATCGTAGGTGTAGGTCGGTCGCGGGGCGACGGTGTTGACCGCCCATTCGCCCACCGGGGCCGGACGCTCGGTGCTGCCGACCGTGGCCGGATAGACCGCCAGCAGCTTGTCGTCGTCGGCATAGGCCTTGAGAACGCCCTTGGCGTTGTCGATCTCGATGCGGGTGACCTTGCCGTCCAGGCCTTCGGCGCCAACCGCCGCGACGATGATCGTGGTCCCGGCTTTGCTGAAGTCGACGCCGGGGTTCAGGGCCTGCAGCAGCGGCTCGTCCATGTGGAACTTCTCGGCCAGGGCTTCGAGCGGCGTGCCGTAGGACAGGGCCGGCAGCTTGGCCATCGCCTCGTAGTCGTCCTTGGGAATGTCGGGCTGGAACGGGCCGGCGGCGTCCTCGGCGGTGATGACGTAGTCGGTGACGGCCGGGCCGGCGTCGGCGACCAGGGCGTCCCAGACGGCGGGAGTCAGCTTGCCGTCGACGGTCAAGCGGTGGGCCTCCTGGAAGGCGCTGATGGCGTTGGTCAGGTTCGAGCCTTCCTGGCCGTCGATGACGCCGGGCGAGAAGTGGGCGCGGTCGAGCAGCACCTGGGCGCGGGTCAGATAGGCCTTCTTGGCCTCGGGCGTGGTCGCCGCGGTGTCAAAGACGGCGCCGTTCACGGCCTGGGCCATCGGCGACGGCGCGGCCGGAGCTGGCGCGGCTGCGGCGGGAACGACAGGGAGGGGCGCGGGCGTCTGCGGGGCGGCGGCTGCGGGCTTGCGCGAGGCCGGCGGATTGGTCTGCGCCGCAGGGTCAGAACAGGCGGCGGTGGCCACCATGCAGCCGAACAGCAGAACGACGGGACGCAGGATCGAGGGCATGAAATAACTCCGAGGGAACGCCTAGCCACTCTGAAGCCTTCAGCCATGGCTAAGTTCCAAAGTGGCGGGGGAGCCCCTATTGAAGATCCTGCGTCGGCTGATCTGGGTGTTCGGAGCGCTGGCCGTGCTCGTCGCGGCGTTCTTCGCTTGGGTGAACTGGCCCAACAGGCCCGCGCCTTCCGTGCCGCCGCCGTCGGTCTCGGCGCCGCGTCCGCCGGTCGAGTATGAGCCGCCGAGCTATTTGCCATCGAACGATCCGCCGTCGGCGCCGAATGTCGCTTCCGCGCCGATCGCCGGCGGACCGCCCGAGGACTGCCAGCCGGGCGGTCCCTCGGTCAGCGCCGCGCCGGTCAACGCCGCTTCGCTGGGCACGATGGCCTGGGCGCCGTTCGGCAGGGGCGAGACCGGCTGGGAGATCTACGCCCCGCGTGTCGCCAACGAGATCGCCACCGCCTGCGCGCCGGGAACGCCGCGCTTCGCCGACGCCCTGGCGCGCTGGCAGGGCGGCCACGGTCTGAAGGCGACAGGCACTTTCGATCCGGACACCTTCAAGGTGATGCTTGTGCGCTGGCACCGGGCGCGGCCGTTCGTGCGGGTCAATGGAGAGGGCGTCTGCCCCAATGCGCCGGCGGTCTCGAGCCTGGCCACCGCGCGGCCGCAGGAAAGCTTTGGCGGCAAGATCATTCAGCTGCGCCCCGGCGCATTGGAGGCCTATCGCCGGATGTACGCCGAGGCCAAGGCCGCCGGCGTGCTCACCCGCCCTGAGGCCCTGACCATCTATTCCGGCTTCCGCGACCCGGCGGCCGACGCCGCCCGCTGCGCCCGCGACAACAATTGCCAGGGCATGGTCCGCACCATCTGCTCGGCCCACCGAACCGGCCTGGCGATGGACGTCTATATCGCCGCCGCCCTGGGCTTTGGCCCCGATAGCAGCAACGACGCCAACCGGCTGATCATGACCCGGTCGGACCTCTATCGCTGGCTGGTCGCCAACGCCGGTCGCTTCGGCTTCGTCAACTATGTCTACGAGCCCTGGCACTGGGAGTGGACGGGCGAGCCGATGCTGCCCGGCGTGCCGATCAACAGCCTGCCGCAGGCCGGGTCGGGCAGCGCGACAGACCCCCTGCTCAATCCGCCCGCAGCACCGGCGCCGGTCGTTGCGCCAGCGCCAGCGCCGCCGCCAAAAGCCCGCCCGCCGTCGAAACCCCCGCCGCGCCGGCCAGCAGGATCATGACCCCGCCCCAGTCGACGCTCCAGCTGGCCTCGAACACCTTGACCACCACGGGCCAGGCGGCGGCGAAACCCAACGCCACGCCCGCCGTGCCGGCGATCAGCCCGACCGCGCCATATTCGATGGCGTAGGCCAGCAAGATCTGGCCGCGCGTCGCGCCAAGCACCTTGAGCGTGGCGGCCTCGCGGGCCCGGGCTCGCGCTCCTGCGGCGATGGCCCCGGCCAGCACCAGCAGGCCCGCCAGCCCCGCCACCGCCGCCGCGCCGCGAACGGCGAGGGCCAGGCGGTCGAACAGGGCGGCCGCCGCATCAAGCTGCTCGCGGACGCTGATGACGTTGACGCTCGGAAAGCTGATCCCCAGACGGCGGGTCAAGGCGGCCTCGCGGTCCTTACCCAACCGGGCGATGGCGACATTCCGCAGGTCAGCGCCTTCCAGGGCCTTGGTGTTGAGGATCAGGTTGAAGTTGGGGCCAAAGCCGCCGAACTCGATCTTGCGCAACACAGCGACCCTGGCGTCGATGTCGCGGCCCAGGATGCTGAGGGTGACGATATCGCCGAGCTTCAGCCCGGCGGCGTCGGCGATCTCGGTGTTGAGGGCCAGCAGGGGCGGGCCGGCATAGCCGGGCTTCCACCAATGACCGCCGACCGTGCCGGGGTCGGTGGGTTCGCCGGCCAGAAGCGACAGGCCGATGTCGTTGTCGAACGCCCAGCGTTGGCCGGGTTTGATGGTCTGCAGATCGACGGGCTTGCCCTTCAGGCCGCTAATGCGGCCGGTGGCGAACGGCATGCGCAGATAGGTCTTGGGCGTCAGCGGGCCGATCGCCTTGGCGACCTCGGCGTCGAAGGCGGCGGCCTGGTCGCCGGGGATCTCGGTGAAGACCATGGCTGGGGCGGTGCGCGGCGCGGTGGTGGTGATCTGGGCCAATAGGGCCGACTGGATCAGCACCACGCAGGCCAGCAAAGCCACGCCCAGGCCGATGGCCGGGCTGGCGGTGCGGGCCGCCGAGCGCGGTCCGGCCAGGTTGGCCAAGCCGAGCTTGGCGGGGCCGCTGGCCAGTCGCCGGACCTTGCCCGCGCCCCAGGCGGCGGCCCGACCCAGCGCCCAGAGGATCGCGAACGACACGATGACGCCGGCTATCATGATCCCCGCCGCCACGGGGGTCGGAGCGGTGACGACGGCCAGGGCGGCCAGGCCCGCGCCGGCCAGAACCGCGCCCACCGTTTCCAGGCTCAGCGGAATGCGACCGCCCAGGCTGCGGCGGAACAGGGCCGAAGGCGGCGTTCGCCGGGCCCGGGCCAGGGGAATCAGCGAGAAGGCCGCCGCCGCCAGCAGGCCGAACAAGCCGGCCTTGGCGAGGGGCCACGGATAGACCGCGAACAAGGCGGGGATCGGCAGGGACGAGCCGGCCAGCTGTCCCAGGATCAGCGGGGCGACGGCGCCGATCGCCAAGCCGATGGCGACGCCCGAGGCGGCCAGCACGCCGATCTGGATCAGGTAGAGGTTGCGGATCAAGGCCCCATCCGCACCGACAGCTTTGAGCACGGCGATCGACGGCTCGCGAGTGGCCAGATAGGCGCTGACGGCGCCAGCCACGCCCAGGCCGCCGGCCACAAGTGAAGCCAGTCCGATGAAGCCGAGGAAATATTCGAGCTGGTCGATCAACCGCCTCGCGCCGGGCGCGGCGTCGAGGCGGTCGCGGGCTTGCAGGCCGGCGTCGGGGAACTTGGCGACCGTGGCCTTGCCCAGGGCGCGGGGGTCCTGGCCAGGGGGCAGGGCGATGCGCACGGTGCGAGCCGACAGACCACCCGTCGCCAGCAGACCCGTACGTTGCAGCACGTCGTCGCGCACCATGACGCGCGGCCCCAGCGAGAAACCTCGGGAAAGCCCGTCAGGCTCGCTCACCAGCACGGCGCGGGCTATGAGAGTGACCGGCCCGGCCTCGAACCGGTCGCCGAGTTTCAGGTGCAGGCGGTCCAGCAACGCCGGCTCGACCGCCGCGCCGGGGACACCGTCGCGGTCGGCCAAGGCGGCGACGACGCTGGGGGCGCCATCGAGTTTTACCGTGCCGGCCAGCGGGAAGCGGCCGTCGACGCCGCGCAGGCTGACCAGCCGGCGTTCCCCATTAGGGGCTTCGGCCATGGCCCGCGCGCCGGCGGTGTAGGTGGTGACGCCCAGCCGGTCGAAGGCGGCGCGTTCGGCGGGGGTGAAGTCGCGGTTCTCGATCGAGAACGACAGGTCGCCGCCGAGGATCTCGCGCGCCTGGCTGGCCAGGCCGTGGCGAAAAGCCTCGGCTGTCGAGCCAGCGGCGGCGATGGCCGCCACGCCCAGGGCCAGGCAGGCCAGGAAGATGCGAAAGCCGCGAACGCCCGAACGCAGCTCGCGGGCGGCCAGTTTCAGCGAGAGAGCGGCCATCAGGCTTCGATCTTGCCAACGATTTGGCCGTCAGCCATCCGTACGATGCGATCGGCGCGCTCGGCCAGCACAGGGTCGTGGGTGACCATGACCAGGGCGGAGCCGACCTCGGCCACCAGAGCGAACATCAGGTCGGCGACGGTGGTGGCGGTCTTGGCGTCGAGATTGCCGGTGGGCTCGTCCGCGAACAGCAAGGCCGGCCGCGCGGCCAGGGCCCGGGCCAGGGCCACCCGCTGTTGCTCGCCGCCCGACAGCTGGTGCGGATAGTGGGTGAGGCGGTGGGGCAGGCCCACGCGGTCCAGCCATTGTCGCGCGGTGGGCAGGGCGTCCCTGGCGCCGGCGATCTCCAGCGGCGTCGCGACATTCTCCTCGGCGGTCATGTTGGGCAGCAGGTGGAACGCTTGGAAAACCAGGGCCGCGCGGCCGCGCCGCAGCTTGGCCCGGCCGTCTTCATCGAGCTTGGCGAGATCTTGGTTGAACAACCGCACGACCCCCGAGGTCGGCTGCTCCAACCCGGCGCCGACCGCGATCAGCGACGACTTGCCCGAGCCCGAGGGACCGATCACCGCCACGCGCTCGCCGGGATTCACCGTCAGATCGACGCCCCGCAGAATGTGCACGGGTCCGGCCGCCGAAGGCAGGGTCAGGGTGACGGCTTCAAGGGCGAGGACAGGCGTGGAAGCGGGCAGAGACGGCGAAGTGGCGTTGGACATGAAACTTCCTGAATCCCCACCCATTGTTGGGACGAGCGCCAACCTACATAGGAAGACATGAGCCTGACCGCACCGCGTTTTCTCAGCCGTCGCCAGATCGCCCTCGGTCTGATCGCCGCCTCACAGGTCGCCGCCACGCCGGTGATCCCGCCCAAGTCGCCCGTGGTCACCGTGCTGGGCGACTCGATCACCGCCGGCCTGGGCCTGCCGGCCCGCGACGCGATGCCGGCGCAATTGCAGGTCGCCCTGCAGCGCATGAACGTATTCGCCAAGGTACGCGCGGCGGGAGTGTCGGGCGACACCAGCGGCGGCGGGCTGGCGCGGGTCAATTTCAGCATCGCGCCCGACACCGCCCTGTGCGTGGTGGCGCTGGGCGGCAACGACCTGTTGCAGGGCGTCGAGCCCCGAGTGACCAAGGCCAATCTGCGCTCCATAATGCAAAGCCTGAGAAACCGGCGCATCCGCGCCGTCTTGGTCGGCATCGCGGCGCCGCCACTGATCGGCGGGTCGTACGCCCGCGATTTCAACGCGATCTATCCAGCCTTGGCGAAGGAGTTCGCGGCGCCGCTCTATCCTAACCTGCTGGCCGGAGTGGGCGGTTCGCGGCAACTGATGCAGGGCGACGGCATCCATCCCAATGCGGCGGGCGCCAGGCTCATTGGCCAGAAGCTGGCGCCGCTGGTGGCCCAGGCGCTACGGACGGCGCGGACGACGTGAGTCCTGGTGTCGCCAACCCGTCGCAACACCTTTCGCCCGTAAAACTGTCATCCCGGATCTTCGCGCTGCGCGCTCGTCCGGGATGACAAGGCTTTTAGGTGAGAATGGTTAGACGACTAGGTGAAGACCTCCACCGCCACCAGCACCACCCCCGCGATCCACGCGGTTTCGATCACCATCAGCGCGACAGGACGCCAGCCGGCGGTGATCAGGTCCTTGAACGAGGTCTTCATGCCGAGGCCGGCGATGGCGGTGACCAGGCACCAGCGCGAGACTTCGCTGGCCGCGTCGGTGACCGGCTTGGCCAGCCAGCCGAGGCTGTTGATGACCACGAGCGCCGCGAAACCGACCAGGAACAGCGGCACGGTCGGCTTCGCGCCGCCGCTCGCGCCGGGACCCATGCGCGCCACGACGAAGGCGATGCCGAAGACCACCGGCAGCAGCATGGTCACCCGCAGCAGCTTCACATAGGTGGCCACGTCGCCGGTGTGCGGCGAGATCATGTAGCCTGCCCCCACCACCTGGGCGACGTCGTGGATGGTGCCGCCCAGGAAGATCCCCGCCCGAGTATGATCCAGGTGCAGGGCCGCCGTCAGCAGCGGATAGGTGATCATGGCGATGGTCGACAGGGCCGTGACCGTGACCACGGCCAGGATGGTGTCGCGCTCGCTGTCCTTGGTGCGGGGCAGCACCGAGGCGATGGCCAGGGCCGCCGAGGCGCCGCAGATGCCGACCGCGCCGCCGGACAGGACGCCGAAGCTGGAGCGCAGGCCCAGGCGCTTGGACAGCACCGCGCCCAGCAGGATCGTGGAGCCGATGGCGATGACCACGGTGACGATCGGCGTCAGGCCCAGGCCCAGGATCTGGCTGGCGGTGATCCGCGCGCCGAGCAGGGCGACGCCGAACCGCAGGATGGCCTTGGACGAGAACTCGATGCCGGGAATGCAGCGGCCTTCCTGGTGCAGGAAGTGGAAGGTCATGCCAAACAGCAGGGCGAACAGCATGACCGGCGCGCCGTAGTGCTGCGACAGCCACGAGGCGGCCAGGGCGATGGTCACCGCCACCAGCACGCCGGGATAGAGTTTGATCAGCGCCGCCTGGCCGGGGAAGCCCACCTTCGCCGTTGGCGCGCTCGCCTCGGGCCGGGAGAGGCCCTCCATGCCTTCCAGTGACTGGAACAGCGCACGGGCGGCGGCGGTGTCGGTGTCGAGATCGGAATGCATGCGCGGGCCCCGGGGCCGGCGAGTCGCACCGGTCACGAAGGGATCGAGACCCGATGGCGGGCGCCGGGACAAGTAAAAAAGCCCCCTCGTCGTCGGGCGAGGGGGCTCGATTGCCGTCTGACGGCGCAGACCGAGGGTTAAAGCTCCCGGCCGCCGCCGCCGAAGACCGGCTCCGAAGGCGGCGCCTGGACGTGGGTGGGCGTGGCGTGTTGGTGCTTGAACATCTTGTCGGTGATCTTGCTGGACCAGTTCTTCAGCTTGTCCATGAACACGAACACCACCGGGATGTAGAGCAGCGACAGGAAGGTCGAGGTGATCAGCCCGCCGATCACCGCGATGGCCATGGGCGCGCGGAACTCGACGTCGGCGCCAAAGCCGAACGCCACCGGCGCCATGCCTGCGGCCATCGCGACCGTGGTCATGATGATCGGCCGAGCCCGCTTGTGGGCCGCGTCGAGCAGGGCCTCGTGGCGGCTCATGCCGCCCTTCATGGCCATGATCGCGTACTCGACCAGCAGGATCGAGTTCTTGGCCGCGATGCCCATCAGCATCAGGATGCCGATCAGGGTCGACATCGAGAAGCTGCTCTTGGCCAGCACCAGCAGCAGGAAGGCGCCGCCGATGGCCAGGGGCAGAGCAGCCATGATGGTCACCGGATGGGCGAAGCTGCGAAACAGCAGCACCAGCACCACGTACATCAGCAGGATGCCGGTGATCAGGGCGGCCATGAAGCCGGTGACCATCTCCTGAATGAACTCGGCGTCGCCAGCCGCCACTTCCTTGACGCCGGTCGGCAGAGTCTTGACCGACGACAGGGCGTGAACGCGCTTGCTGGCCTCGCCGACCACGATGCCGTCGAGCTCGGCGGTGATCTCGGCCACCCGGGCCCGGTCCTGCCGCGAAATCTGCGACGGGCCGGCGCCGTAGCGGACGTCGGCCACGGCGTTCAGGGGCACCGAGCCGCCGTGGCTGGACGGCACCTTCAAGGTTTCCAGCACCGACATGTCTTGGCGGGCGTCGTCGGTCAGGCGCAGGCGAATCGGCACCTGGCGGTCGCCCAGATTATATTTGGGCAGCGACTGGTCGATGTCGCCGATGGTGGCGACGCGCACGGCTTGCGAGATCGCGCCAGCGGTTACCCCGGCCCGCGCGGCCTGGTCGGGCTTGGGCGAGACGATGATCTCGGGCCGGGCGATGGCGGCGGTGTTGACCACATTGGCCAGGCCCGGGACGTTGCGCATCTGGGCCTCGACCGAGCGGGCGGCGGCTTCCAGTTGCGGACCGTTGTCGCCCACCAGGCGTAGCGTGTAGCTGGAGCCGTCGCTGGGACCACCGCCGTTGTTGCTGCCGGCCCCGATCCGCGCGCCGGGGATCGCCTTGAACTGATCGACCATCTGGCGGCTGAAGTCGCGCTGGCTCATCCGCTGGCCCTTGCCGACCAGATCGGCGGTCAGCTCGGCCTTGTTGACCCCGTCGTTGCCGACCGAGGCGTAGACCCCGGTCACTTCCGGACGAGCCCGAAGTTCGCGGGTCATGCGCTGGGCGATGGCGTCGGTCTCGTTGAGCGTCGCCCCCGGCGGCAGCTCGAGGCTGAACGGCGCCCGCCCGCGGTCGGCGGCCGGCTGGAACTCGAAGGGCAGATGGGTGGCCAGGAAGACGGTGCCGACCAGCATCGGTATGGCCAGCAGGGCCACGATGATCTTGTGGCCCAGCGCCCAGTTCAGGCTCTTGAGATAGGGCCCCATCCACGCCGGATCCTTGTCCGGCTTGTTGTGGGCCTTGAGCATATAGGCCCCCATCAGCGGAGTCAGCATGCGGGCGACCAGCAGCGAGAACAGCACCGAGACGCAGGCGGCCAGGGCGAAGGCCTTGAAGAACTGGCCGATGATTCCGGGCATGAAGCCGACCGGCGCGAACACCGCTACGATGGTGAAGGTGGTGGCGACGACCGCCAGGCCGATCTCGTCGGCCGCCTCCATGGCCGCGTGATAGGGCGATTTCCCGCCTCTCATGTGCCGGACGATGTTCTCGATCTCGACGATGGCGTCATCGACCAGAATGCCGACGGTGAGGGACAGCGCCAGCAGGGTCACGCCGTTCAACGACTGGCCGAGCGGGGCCATGATCGCGAAAGTCGGGAATAGCGACAGGGGAATGGCAACGGCCGCCAGGAAGGTGGCGCGCCAGTCGCGCAGGAACAGAAGCACCACCAGCACCGCCAGCAGGGCGCCCAGGCCGAGCGCCTCCAGCGAAGCATAGTAGCTCTGCTCGATATATTTCACGTTCGAGGTCAGCTCGACGATCTGAAGCTCGGGGTGTTCCTTGTCGAGCTTCTCAACCTCCTTGCGGACCTTCTCGGCGACCTTGACCTCGGAGGCGCCGCGCGAGCGGACCATGTTGAAGGTCACGACTTCCTGGTTGTTGAACCGCGCCTGGTCGCGCGGTTCGGCCCAGTGGTCGGTGACCTCGCCCAGGTCGCCCAGGCGCACGGTCTCGCCGTTGTTCAGCTGGACGCGGGTCTCGCGCAGTTGATCTACGGTGTTGGCCGCGCCGAGGGTGCGGATGGCGCGCTCGGAGCCGGAGACGGTGACCCGGCCGCCGGGCAGGTCGGCATTGGCCGATTGCAGGGCGCGGCTGACTTCGGCCGCGGTGACGCCCCGGGCCGACAGGCGATCGGGGTCGAGGGCGACCTGAATCTCGCGATTGACGCCGCCCCGGCGGTTCACTTGGCCAATTCCCTTGATGGACAGCAACGCGCGGCTAACGTCGTTGTCGACGAACCAACTGCGCTGTTCAGGGGTCAGGTTTGGGGCCTGGACGACGTAGGTGATCAGCGGATTACCTGAGATGTCGATGCGCGTGACATTGGGGATCTGCATGTCCTGCGGCAGGGCGCTCTGCAGATTGGCCATGGCGTTGCGGACATCGTTGGTGACCCGCTCGTGATCGACGCCCAGTTCGAATTCGATAAAGGTCGAGGAATAGCCGTCGCCGACCGTCGAGCTGATGTGGCGCACCTGGCCAAGGCCGGCGATCGAGTCCTCGATCAGCCGGGTGACCTGGGTCTCCAGCTCGGTCGGCGCGGCGCCGGGGCGCGAGGCGTTGACGATGACCAGCGGCAGGTCGACGTCGGGATTGTCGTTGATCCGCATGCTGGTGAAGCCAGAGACGCCGGCGATGGTCAGCAGCAGGAACAGCAGGATGACGGGGATCGGGTTCCTGATCGCCCAGCGCGAGATGTTGTTTTGGTTGGGGTTCGGATTTTCCATCGCGATCCCCTAGCGCTTGGCCGCGACGACGCGCACGGCGTCGTTATCACCCAGGAAGCCCGCGCCCTCGACCACGACGCGCTCGCCGGCCAACAGGCCCTCGGCGGCGGTCTGGTTGGCGTTGCGCGACAGGATGTCGATGCGCCTGAACCGGGCGTGGTTGTTGGCGTCGACCACGAACACGCCCGACTGGTTTTGCCTGTATAGAATGGCGGCGGTCGGGATTGTCGGGGCGGGGCGGACGCCCGCCGAGATCTGGGCGCGGGCGAACATGCCCGAGCGGAAGCCGCTGCCGGGGGCCAGGCTGATGCGCGCCAGGCCGACACGGGTTTGGGCGTTGACCTCGGACGTGACGATGCGAACCGTGCCGGTGGTCTGGCCGACCTGGTCGGAGGTCACGGTGGCGGGCATGCCGGCCTGGACCGCCAGCAGGTTGGTCTCGGGAATCTCGGCGTCAAGCTCCAGCCGGCCATCGCGGACGATGCGGAACAGCTCGGTTCCGGCCGAGACGATCTGGCCCTTGGTCACGCTGCGGCGGCTGATCAGACCCGAGACCGGGGCGCGGATCGCGGCCTGGCCAAGGCGGGCGAAGGTCTCGTTGCGCGAGGCGTCGGCGGAGGCGAGTTGGGCCAGGGCGGTCTGCTGGCGGGCGGTGGCGGTGTCGAGCGAGGCTTGCGACAGATAGCCCTTGGCCTGCAGTTCGCGCGAACGGCCCAGCGCGGCGGTAGCTTCGGCCAGGGTGGCCTTGGCGCTGGCCACCGAGGCTTCCTGCTGGCGAAGCTGGGCGCGCAGCATGGTGTCGTTTAGCGAGACCAGGATCTGGCCCTGGCGAACGGTCTGGCCTTCCTCGGCATTGACCGAGACGGCGGTCAGGCCTCCGGTCTCGGCGCCGACAGGCACCTCTTCCCATGGCGTGACGGTGCCCGAGGCGCTGATCAGCCGGGGCAGGGACTGGATGGTGACTGGCACGACGCTGACCGTCAGGCTAGCGGTCACGCCCGGCTTCTTGGCGGTGTCGGTCTTGGCCTTGTCCTTGCCTTGGTCGCAGGCTGTCAGGCTCAGTGCGCCGATGCAAAGCACCAACGGCAACGCAGTCGAACGCAGGCCGCGTTTATTAATCCGTTGATGCACGACGAACCTCAGCTCCGGTGGTTTGAACAGCCAATCGCCTTCTAGCCGAGAAACGGCGTTCGCCGGATTAAATGATCGTAAGGCTTGGATGTCGGGGCATGGCCTCGTCGGATTTGAGCTTTCTGTGACATCGCGGACGCAATCCGCGCGTCGATGCGCCCCGCCTGGAAGGGTCGGCTCAGCCTTTGGGGAGGTCCGACGCCGACAGGTTCGACGAGATCTTCCAGAGGTCGATCGCGCCCTCGGTGGCGTGGCGATCGATCTGGGCCAGCTCTTCGGCGGTGAAGGACAGGGTGTTGAGCGCCGCCAGGGAGTCTTCCATCTGGGCCACCGTACGGGCGCCGATCAGGGCCGAGGTGATGCGCGGATCGCGCAGCACCCAGGCCAGGGCCATCTGGGCCAGGCTCTGGCCGCGCGCGCTGGCGATCTCGTTGAGCGCCTGAATGCGGGCCAGATTGTCGGCGCTCAGCAGATGACCGCCCAGCGAGCCCGCCTTGGCCGCGCGCGAGTCCTGCGGCACGCCGCCGAGGTATTTGTTGGTCAGCATGCCTTGGGCGAGCGGCGAGAAGGCGATGCAGCCGACGCCGAGATCGTCCAGGGTGTCCAGCAGGCCGTCCTCGATCCAGCGGTTGAGCATGGAGTAGGACGGCTGGTGGATCAGCAACGGCACGCCCTCGGCCTTGAGGATGGCCGCCGCCTGGCGGGTCAACTCGGGCGAATAGGACGAGATGCCCACGTACAGCGCCTTGCCCTGGCGATGCAGATGGGCCAGGGCGCCCATGGTCTCCTCCAGCGGCGTCGTGGGATCGACGCGGTGCGAATAGAAAATGTCGACATAGTCGACGCCCATGCGCTTGAGGCTCTGGTCACAGCTGGCGATCAGGTACTTCCGCGAACCGCCAACCTTGCCGTAGGGACCTGGCCACATGTCCCAGCCGGCCTTGGTGGAAAGGATCAGTTCGTCGCGGTGGGCGGCGAAGTCGCTGGCCATGACCTTGCCGAAATTCTCCTCGGCCGAGCCGTAGGGTGGGCCGTAATTGTTGGCCAGGTCGAAATGGGTGACGCCCAGGTCGAAGGCCCGGCGCAGGATGGCGCGGCCAGTTTCGAAGACGTCGGCGCCGCCGAAGTTCTGCCACAGCCCCAAAGAGATCGCCGGCAGGTCCAGGCCGCTGCGGCCGGTCCGGCGGTAGGGCATGGCGTCATAGCGGGTGCCGGCGGCGACGTAGGGCTTCTGCACGGGACGGTTCCTGTGGGGGACTCAGGGTCGGGATGGAATGGCGCGAATTCTCTGCAGTGTCATCCAGAACGAAACCCACCGCCGTTTTCCCGGCGAATGCCGGGACCCAGATTCATCCAGCGCGGCTCGTGGGTTTCACCTGGGCCCCGGCCTTCGCCGGGGAGACGGGAAGGAGACTACGGAACCAGCGCCCGATGGATCGGCGCCACCCACGCATCCTTCTTGATGTCATAGACTACGAAGTCGCTGTCGAACTGCCAGTAGGCCCAGGCCCAGCCGCGTTTCTCGGCCTGGCGGGCGGCCGCGGCGGTGTAGGCGGCGCGGAAGGTCATGCCGCCCTTGTCATAGGCCCCGAACTCACCCAGCAGGATCGGTCGGTCATTGGCCCTGGACCAGGCCTGGACGCCGTCGAAGTCGGTCTTCATCCGCTGGCGTTCGGCCTTCGTGCCCCAGGTCACCCCGGTCTTGGGCGTGTCGGGATTCCACGACGCGCCCTGGTGGGTGAATTCCATCGGCAGGTAATAATGGACGGTGACGATCAGGTGGCGATCGGCGGCCGGCAGGGACAGTTTGTCCAGATGGCTGATATTGTTCCAGAAAGCCGGACCCACGATGACGTTGCGGGTTGGATTGGTGGCGCGCACAATGGGCAGAAGCTCGGCGATCCAGCTGTTCCACAGGTCGTCGGTCAGGCCCTTGTTGGGCTCGTTCAGCAACTCGAAAACCACACCGTCGGGCGCGTCCTTGTAACGCTCGCCGATCTGCCTCCAGAAGGCCGACAGCTTGGGTCTGCAGGTGGCGGGGTCGTCGCCGCAATCGCCGAAATTGTGCTCGTCGAGGATCACCGTCAGCTTCTGGTCCAGCGCGGCCGCGACCACGGCGTCGAGGGTCTTCAGCCAGGCCGGGTCAAGCTGGTTGTCGGCGTCCATGTGCGAGAAGGCATGCAGGTTAATGCGCACCGCATCGAAGCCGCCGTTCTTGATGACCTTGAAATGGCGATCGACCTGGAAGCGGGCCGTGGCCGGGTCCTTCCATAGCGGGTCATAGCCCAGCACGTTGACACCGCGGGTCATGGCCTTGACCTGATCGCGCGGCGTGATTTCGCCGGCGGCCGCCGGCACGACGGCCAGGGCCGATAACAGGGCGCAGGCGGTCAAGGTCTTCAAAACGGAGAGCATGGCGTTTCCTCGCGGGCCCGCGCTTGAAGGCGGGCTCTTTATGACAACGCTGTCACTATTCACCCAAATGGGTCGGTGCGCAACCGCCCGTTCAGGCGTCGCGGCGGGCGGCTTCGGATTCAGTGCCGGGCGAGGCGGCGCGGATCAGTTCCAGCACGTCGACGATGATGATCTGCATGGCGCTCTGGGCGGCGACCGCGTCGCGGGCGATGATCGCGGTGGCCACATCCTCGTGCGACGGGATCGAAGCGGTGCGGCCCTTGATGCGGTTGGTGAAGCGGATCGAGATCCGCAGGGCGGTGTTCACCAGCTCATAAAGGTCGCGATAGAACGGGTTCTTGGTGGCGTTGAGGATTGCCACGTGAAAGGCGATGTCGGCCGACAGCGGATCGTCCTCGCCCTCGGCGGCGGCCTTCATCCGTTCCAGCGCCTTGCGGATACCATCCAGCCCCGCCTTGTCGGCGTTGCGGGCGGCCAAGGCGGCGGCGGCGGGCTCGATGCCCAGCCGCATCTCGGTGAACTCGGCCAGCAGGCGAAGGCTGAACTTGCGTTCCAGCAGCCAGCGCAGGACGTCGGGATCCAGCAGGTTCCACTCGTTCTCTGGCTCGACCACCGTGCCGTGGCGAGGGCGGGCGCTGAGCAGGCCCTTGGCGGTCAGCATCTTGACCGCCTCGCGGGTAACCGTGCGGCTGGCTCCGAACTGCTTGGACAACTCGCCCTCGGTCGGGAAGCCGATCTCGACATATTCGCCGGTGACGATCGATTGGCCCAGCGCTTCGACGAGGCCATAGGTCAGGCTCAGGCCCGGCTGCGTACGGATCGCCAAGTTCACTTTCCCCTCAAACCCCTCTCGAAGCACGAATCTTCGAAAGGTCTGACCTTGTGTAGCGTGCTTCGTCGGCGCCCGGAACAACCATATCTGACGACGCCCCGTCACGGCGAACCGTGACGGGGTTTGAGGTTCAGGCTTGAGCGATCATTGCTACAGCGACGTCCGCATGATCACCACCAGATGGCGTAGAGCGCGATCAGGATCAGGATCACGCCGAGGCCGGCGATGTTGAAGCCGGTGGTGGTCTTGTAGCTGACCCCCTCCAGGCTCACGATATTGACGGCCTTTTTTTGTGGCGCGACCAGTGAGACGACGATCGCCGCGGCCAGGGTCAACAGGAACACCAGGCCGACGCGGTTCATGAACGGGATCACGAACACGCCCATCTTGTCGGCGACGAAGAAGGCGCCTGACAGGGCCGCACCGCCGATTGCGGCCACCAGGGCCGAAGCGGTGGTGGCGCGCTTCCAGAACAGGCCCAGCATGAAGATCACCACGATGCCCGGGGTGAAGAAGCCGGTGAAATCCTGGATGAACTGGAAGGCCTGCTCGGCCTTGCCCAGCAGCGGCTTGGCCATGATGATGCCGATGATCACAGCGATGACGGCGGTGATGCGGCCGACGGTGACGAGGTGGCCTTCGCTTGAGCCGGTCTTGACCTTGGCGTAGATGTCCAAGGTGAAGATGGTGGCGATCGAGTTGATCTTGGCGGCCAGCGACGCGACGATCGCGGCCACGAGGGCGGCGAACACCAGGCCCAGCACGCCGGGCGGCAGCAGCTTCATCATTTCGGGATAGGCTTGGTCGGGCTTGGCCAGGCCGGGCACCAGGATCAAGGCCGCGATGCCCGGCAGCACGACGATCACCGGCATCAACAGCTTGAGATAGGCCGCCAGGGCGATGCCCTTCTGAGCCTCGGCGATGTTCTTGGCGCCGAGGGCGCGCTGGATGATGTATTGGTTGAAGCCCCAATACGAGACGTTCATCACCCACAGGCCGCCGAACAGCACGCTGAGGCCCGGCAGATCCTTGTAGTGCGGGTTGTCCTTCGAAAGGATCATGTCGAACTTTTCAGGGAATTGGGTCGTCAGGTGGTTGAAGCCGGCGACGACGCCCTGGCCCGCGCCGATCTTGTCGAGCGACAGGTAGACGATGATCAGGCCGCCGGTGATCAGCAGGGCCACCTGGACGATATCGGTCAGGGCCACGGCCTTCAGGCCGCCCCACAGCTGATAGGCCAGTGCGAAGACGCCGATGATCACCAAGGCGAGCATCTGGTCGATGCCGGCCACGGTGTGGATGGCGATTGAGCCCAGCCACAGGATCGAGGTCAGGTTCACGAAGACGTAGAGGATAAGCCAGAACACCGCCATCACGTTGCGGACGCTGGGTCCGTACCGCTGTTCCAGGAACTGCGGCATGGTGCTGATGTTGTTCTTCAGGAAGATCGGCAGAAAGAATTTGCCGACGATCAGCAGGGTCAGGGCCGCCATCCACTCGTAGGAGGCGATGGCCAGGCCCAGGGCGTAGCCCGAGCCGCTCATCCCGATGATCTGCTCGGCCGAGATGTTGGCGGCGATCAGCGACGCGCCGATGGCCCACCAAGGCAAGGCCTTGCCCGCCAGGAAGTAGTCGGTGGAGTCCTTCTTGTGGCCGCCCTTGTCGCGGGAAACCCACTGGGCCAGGCCGAAGATGGCGACGGCGTAGATCGCCAGGATGACGAAATCGATGGTTTTCACTGAGGTCCCCCCTAGGGCCGTATTCTCGTTTTGGTGTTGCGCTTAGCTCGGGAACTCGGCGGTCCAGGCGGCGACCAGGGCCTTGGCCCTCTGGCTGACGTCCTGGGCCGAGTAGCCCGGTCGATAGAGTTCGCCGCCGACGCCGATGCCCGACACGCCAGCCTCGATCCAGGGTTTCAGATTGGCCGCGCCGACGCCGCCGACGGCGTAGACGCTGACGTCCTTGGGCAGCACGTCGCGCACCGCCTTGATGTGGCCCGGGCCGAAGGTGCCGGCCGGGAACAGTTTCAGCGAGCGCGCGCCGGCCTCGACGGCGGCGAAGGCTTCGCTGGGCGTGGCGAAGCCGGGCATCACGGTCAGGCCCAGGCCGACGGCGTGGCGGATGACGGCAGGGTCGGTGTTGGGCGTGACAATCAGCTTGCCACCGACGCCGGCCACCTGATCGACGACGTCAGGCGACAGCACGGTGCCCGCGCCGCACAGCGCCTGGTCGCCGAAGGCGGCGCATAGCTTGCCGATGCTGACCAGCGGATCGGGCGAGTTCATCGGCACTTCGATCGCGCCGATCCCGGCCTCGACCAGGGCGGCGGCGACGTCGAGAATCTCCTCGGGCTTGACGCCGCGAAGGATCGCGACGATCGGCGGGGTCTTGGCGTCGGGCGAGCTAGGCAAGGACATGAACTCCACTGTTCTGGGCTGACGACAACGTTGTCAATCCGGCCAGGACAGCCGAGTCGCCATCCACGGATACGCTGGCGCCGCCATGGGCGGTGATGGCTTCGGCATAGAGGACGCTCAGGGCCGGGTCTCCGATCAACGACACTTGGCCCAATTTCCCAAACCAGCTTGAGGTGGTTGCGGTATCAGCGCCTATCAACAGGCCCGACAGGAAGCCCATGGCCTCGTCCTTGGCCAGGCCGTCGAGAAGTTGTCGGCTGCGGGTCTCGAAAATCAGATGGGGCAGGGCGCCAGGACCGTGTTCGACGATCCGGGCCACGCCTCGCGTGAAACCGGCGGCCAGGCCCTCGGCCGATTCGGCGTCGCCAGGCGCCGCCTTGGCCAGGATCGAGTGTTCCCGTAGCAAGGCGTAAATCTCGCCGACTGGCGCCGTGAGGAACGATGTGATCGCCCCGTCGTCGACCACGACCCATTTGGTGTGGGTGCCGGGCAGGGCCAGCAGGTGACGACCCTTGGCGAGGTCGGCGTTAAGGGCCAGGGCGCCGAGGATCTGGGTCTCCTCGCCGCGCATCACATCCGGTCCGCCCAGGGCGTTGCGGCACGACAGGCCTGGCACGATGGCGACCGGCAGGCCGTCCGCGTCGATCTGGATCAGGCGATCGCGGATGTCTGCGGCGCTGGCCGGGCAGGCGGCGTAGGGCGCCTCGACCCAGCCGTTGCGCGAGCCGACCATGCCGCACAGCAGGGCCTGGGAGGGGCCGGCTTCGCGCCAGTCGCCCACCAGCTCGAGGAAAGTCTCGCACGGCGACTTGGACAGGGACCCGATGCCCGGCCCATCTCGCCGATCGAGCACCATCTTGCCCTGCCGCAGGAAGAGCCGCAGGCGCGAGGTGCCCCAGTCGCCAAAGATCGTGACCGAGCTGTCCATGGGGTTCATGTCAATGCGACTCGCGGGTGACGACCGACCCACTAGATCCCACGAGGAAGTCGAGATCCGCGCCTTTGTCGGCGCCTAGCACGTGGTCGATGTACAGCTTGGCGTAGCCGCGCGTCGCCTTGGGTGGTGGCGGATTGGCGCGCCACACCACCAGGCGCGCGGCCATATCCTCGTCGGAGATCAGCAGGTTCAGTGACCGAGCGGGGCCATCCAGCTGGATCTCGTCCCCAGTCCGGACGACCGCCAGCGGGCCGCCGGCCTCGGCCTCGGGCGAGACATGCAGAATGACGGTGCCAAAGGCCGTGCCGCTCATCCGGGCGTCGCTGATGCGCACCATGTCCTTTACGCCCTGTTCCAGCAGCTTGGTCGGCAGCGGCATGTTGCCCACTTCGGGCATGCCCGGATAGCCCTTGGGCCCGCAGCCCTTGAGCACCAGGATCGAGCTGGCGTCGACATCCAGGGCCGGATCGTCGATGCGGGCCTTGAAGTCCTCGATGGTCTCGAACACCACGGCCTTGCCGCGATGGGTGAGCAGTTCGGGGCTGGCCGCGCTGGGCTTCATCACCGCCCCGCCGGGGGCCAGGTTGCCGCGCAGCACCCAGATGCCGCTGTCGGGCTTCACCGGGTTCTCGACGCCGCGAATGACCTCGCCATTATAGACCTCGGCCTTTTCGTACTGAGCGCCGATCGGCGCGCCGGTCACGGTCAGGGCGGTGGGGTCCAGGAGCGGTTGGAGTTGCTTCATCACCGCCGGCACCCCGCCGGCATAGTGCAGGTCTTCCATCAGGAAGCGGCCCGAGGGCTGCAGGTCGACCAGCAGCGGCACGTCGCGCGACAGATGATCGAAGTCCTCCAGGCTCAGTTCGACACCCAACCGACCCGCCAGGGCCAGCAGATGGATGACCGCATTGGTCGAGCCGCCGATCGCCGCGTGGACGCGCAGAGCGTTCTCGAACGCGGCGCGCGTGCAGACCTGAGACATGGTCCGCCCGTCATGCACCATGCGGACGATGGCCCGGCCGGTCTCGTGCGACATCGCCGCGCGGCGGGCGTCGACGGCCGGAATGGTCGCGTTGTACGGCAGGCTCATGCCCATGGCCTCGACGATCGAGGCCATGGTCGAGGCTGTGCCCATGGTCATGCAGGTGCCAGGCGAGCGGCTCATGCCGCTCTCGGCTGACATGAAGTCCGGCAGGGTCATCTCGCCGGCCCGGACGGCCTCGGAGAACTTCCAGACGTCGGTGCCCGAGCCGATGTCCTTGCCGCGGAACTTGCCGTTCAGCATCGGACCCGAGCTGATCACGATGGTCGGCAGATCGACGCTGGCCGCGCCCATCATCTGGCCCGGCGTGGTCTTGTCGCAGCCGCCCAGCAGCACGACGCCGTCGATGGGATTGCCGCGGATCGACTCCTCGACATCCATGGCCAGCAGGTTGCGAAACAGCATGGCGGTCGGCCGCATCTGGGTCTCGCCCAGCGACATGGCCGGAAACTCCAGCGGCAGGCCGCCAGCCTCCCAGACGCCACGCTTCACATGCTCGGCGATGTCGCGCAGGCCCGCGTTGCAAGGCGTGATTTCGGACCAGGTATTGCAGATGCCGATCACTGGCCGGCCGTCGAACACATCGTCCGGAAGGCCCTGGCTCTTCATCCAGCTGCGATGGATGAAACCGTCGCGATCCAGCTTTCCATAGCTGGCGCTGCTGCGGAAGCGACCGCTTCCGTTTCCTTGACTCATGTTCTTCCCTGACGCCCCCGGGCAACGATAAGCGCCCGATCCTCGTCATTTATAGTATAATAACGATGGTGGCAAACTCCCCTGTTTCAGGAGGGATTTGGCGGGCGTGGCGCTAAAGTCGCGCCTTTCAATGCAAAATGATAGCGCTATCAATTCCCGCTTGAAAGTATCACTTATATGACTAAAGGTCCGCTCCAGATCGTGTGATCGCCGAGCGCGACGCACGTCACTGGCGCCTTAAGAGCGCCAGGACGGATCTCTCTGGGGGAAGGAAACGGGAATGCCACGTCGCAATCTGTCTCATCGCAATCTGATGCTCATGGGCGCCTCAGCGCTTGTGCTCTGCGCCGCCGCGCCAGTCGTGGCGTTCGCTCAAACCGCCCCGGCGACCACCGACACGGTCGAGGAAGTCGTCGTCACCGGCCAGCGGGCGGCCCTGCAATCGGCTCAGAAGCTGAAGCAGAACGCCGACGAGGTGGTCGATTCCATCGTCGCCGACGATATTGGCAAGCTGCCCGACCGGTCGGTCACCGAGGCGCTGCAACGCGTCGTCGGCGTCACCATCGACCACACGATGTCGCGCGGCGATCCCGAGCACTATTCGGTCGAGGGCAGCGGTGTGAACATTCGCGGCCTGACCTATGTGCGCTCAGAACTGAACGGTCGCGACAGCTTCACCGCCAACGGCGGCCGTAGCCTGAGCTTCGAGGACGTCCCGCCCGAGTTGATGGCCGGCGTCGATATCTACAAGAACCCCTCGGCCGAGCAGATCGAAGGCGCCGTCGGCGGCCTGGTCAACCTGCGCACCCAGATGCCGTTCGACCAGAAGGGTTTCAAGGCTTCGGTCTCGGCCCAGGGCAGCTATGGTGAACTGACCAAGGGCAAGGCGACCCCGTCGGGCTCGATCCTGCTCAGCGACCGCTGGGACACCAATATCGGCGAATTCGGCGCCCTGGTCGATCTGGCCTATTCAGAAAGCAAGACGCGGACCGACGGCATCCAGGTCGAGCCCTACTACCAGCGCGCCTATGATGGCACGACCCTGCTGGTGAACCCGACCGCGACCCAGTTTGCGGCGGCGCAGAAGGTCTGGATCCCGAAGGGCGTCAACTGGCGCACGCTGGAGTTCGATCGCAAGCGCTTCGGCGCCTACGGCGCCCTGCAATGGCGGCCGACCGACAAAATCGAGATGTCGCTCACCTACTTCCGCAGCCAGTACAAGATGGACTGGAGCGAGTACGCGATCTTCTCGCAGGCCAATGTCTGGAACATCCAGGGCTCGAACCTGAAGTTCAACGATAGAGGAGTGCTGCAGTCGGGGACGCTCACGGATCCGACCGACAAAGGCATTAATTTCAACGACGACGTCCGGGCCGCCAACCGCAAGTCGGTGACCGCCGACACGGCCTACAAGATCAAGTGGGAAGCCACCGACCGCCTGACCATTACCTCGGACCTGCAATATGTCCGCGCCACGACCGACGGCTTTGACTCCACCGTGGCGACTGGCTTGCTCGTGCCGTCGGAACAGATCGACCTGACGGGCAAGGTCCCGACGGTGACGGCCAACGCCGCCTATCTGGCCGACAAGAACAACTATTACTGGGGGTTCACGATGGACCACCAGGACAAGAGCCTGGCCCACGAATGGGCCTGGCGAACCGACGCCGACTACCGTTTCGACAGCAGCATCTTCCGTTCGCTACGGGTCGGCGCGCGCTTCAGCGACCGGGACTCCCTCAACGACCAGGCGCCCTACAACTGGTCGGCCGTCAGCCAGCCCTGGCAGGTCGGGTGGAACATTTCGGGGCTGGCCAAGCTGAGCGATCCGCGCTTCCAGGCGGCGACCACGCTGCACAGCTTCAGCAACTTCTTCAACGGCCAGGCTGACACGCCGGCCGCGGTGATTTTCCCGGACGCCTCGCTGGCTCTCGGTTTCCCGGCAAGCTACGTGGCGCTTCACAAGTATCATGACATCCTGTGCGCCGAGCAGGTGGCGGCCCAGGGTTGGGGCTCATGCGACGTCTGGGCGCCCAGTTCCTTTGGCAACGACGCCTACCGCAACAGCCAGGACGAAAAGTCCTATGCGGTCTACAGCCAGCTGCGGTTCGGTTTCGATGACTTGAAGTATCCGATCGACGGCAATGTCGGTATCCGGGCGGTCAAGACGGTGCTGCACGCGCGCGGGGTGATCGCCCTGGCGGCGTCGAACATCGGCCAGAACACCTCGCCGACGCCGGTTCCGGTCTTCACGGCCAGCACGGTAAAGCAGGCCTTCCAGAACGACTACACCGACTACCTGCCCAGCCTGAACCTTCGGATGAAAGTTACGCCAGAGTTCCAGGTCCGCCTGGCCATGGCCAAGGCGATCGCCCGGCCCGACTTCAGCCAGCTCCAGGCCTACACCAGCTTGTCGCCGACCTATGTGACCTCGGGAACGGTCATCACCGGCACCAGCCTCACCGGCACGGCCAGCGGCAACCCCTACCTGACCCCGACCAAGTCGGATCAGTATGACCTGTCGGCCGAATGGTACTTCGCGCCGGCCGGTTCGCTGACCTTCGCGGCGTTCTACAAGCATCTGTCGGACGTGGTGATCAACCAGGTTTCGACGATCCAGGCCAAGGACACCACGGGCACAGTCTACAACTTCACCACCACGTCGCCAGTCAACGGCGCGCGCGGTCTAGCGCGCGGATTCGAGGTGGCCTACCAGCAGTATTTCGACTTCCTGCCGGGCTTGCTTTCGGGCTTCGGCGTGCAGGCCAACTACACCTATGTCGACAGCCGTCAGCACCTCTACACTCCAGTCAACTCGGCGCTGTGCACCGATAGCAGCGGCGGCGCGACAAATCTCAACCTGAACCTCAACGGCTGCGACACTGATGGTCGGACCTTCGGCAACCTGCCCTTGGCCAACCTGTCGAAGAATAGCTACAACTTGGCGCTTCTCTACGACAAGGGTCCGGTCTCGGCGCGCCTGGCCTACAATTGGCGGTCCAAGTACCTGCAGGCTGTCAACGTCAATGGCACGCAAGGCACAGATGGCGGCGCAAACGGCCAGAGCCAGAGCATCGCCTGGGGCCTGCCGACCTGGGCCGACGACTACGGTCAGCTGGACGGTTCGATCTTCTACAAGATCAATGAGAAGGTCACGATCGGCCTGGAAGCTCAGAACCTGACGGACTCGGTTTACAAGCAGCTGATGCAACAGCACGTCGGCACGATGGGCCGGGCCTGGTTCGCCAGCGGCCCGCGCTACACCGCGCAGATCCGCGCGACGTTCTAGAAATGACGTGATCCACACGGACCCGCGCTCCACCGAGCGCGGGTTTCGTGCTGTCTAGAGCATTTCCCGACCTGACTGCGTCAGGCCGTGAGCTCTAATCGTTTGTTTTGAGGCATTTTTCTTCACGCGAACCGGAACCACTTCGCTCGAAAAATGCTCTAGCGACCGGGTCAGGCGCGCGTCGTGGCGCCGGCCCGAACCTGAGCGTCCTGGGAGGGAACAGAGGTGTCCGACAAGGCCATCCGCAAGATCGTCATCGTCGGCGGCGGGACCGCCGGCTGGATGGCCGCCGCTCCGCTCGCCAAGATGCTGGGCGGGCGGTGCGAGATCGAATTAATCGAGTCCGAGGAAATCGGCACGGTGGGGGTCGGCGAGGCCACCCTGCCCACCATTCGCTTCTACAATCGCGCCCTGGAGCTGGACGGGGTCGATTTCATTCGCAAGACCCAGGCGACCTTCAAGCTCGGCATCGAGTTCCGCGACTGGGGCCGCGTGGGGTCCAAGTTCTTCCATGGTTTTGGCGATTACGGTCCGCGGATCGAGAACCGTTCGCCACACCATCACTGGCTAAGACTGCGGGCCCTGGGCGACATGACGCCGATTGACGCCTGCTCGGTGTCGGCCAGCGCGGCGGCCGTCGACCGGTTCACGCCGCCGGTGGGAGACGCGCCGTCGGTATTCAACGCCTATTCCTACGCCTTCCACTTCGACGCCTCGCTCTATGCCCGCTACCTGCGCGACTATGCCGAGACGCGGGGGGTAAAGCGCACAGAGGGCAAGATCGTCGATGTGAAGCTGCGCGGGGAGGACGGCTTCATTGAGCGCCTGGTGCTGGCCAATGGGACCGAGGTCGAGGGCGATCTCTTCCTGGACTGTTCAGGCTTTCGCGGGCTGCTGATCGAGCAGGCGCTGAAGACCGGCTACGAGGACTGGTCGCGCTGGCTGCCCTGCAACAGCGCTTGGGCCGTGCCCTGCGAAAGCGTCGCACCATTGACGCCTTATACGCGTTCGACGGCCCGCTCGGCGGGCTGGCAATGGCGCATCCCGCTGCAGCACCGGATCGGCAACGGCCATGTGTTTTGCGACGGCTTCATCGAGCGCGACGAGGCCGCCCGCGTTTTGATGGCCAATCTGGACGGCAAGCCCCTGGACGACCCGCGTCCGCTGCGCTTCACCACGGGTCGCCGGCGCAGGGCCTGGAACCGCAACTGCATTGCCCTTGGCTTGGCCGGCGGCTTCCTGGAACCGCTCGAATCAACCAGTATCCAGCTGATCGAAAACGGCGTGGGTCGGCTGATCGAGCTGTTCCCCGACCGCGACTTCGACCCCAGCCTGGCTGACGAATATAATCGCCGGATGGACACTCAATTCGAGAGCGTCCGCGACTTTCTCATCTTGCACTACAAGGCCACCACTCGCGACGATTCCGAGTTCTGGCGCTATTGCCGCGACATGCCGATCCCTGATCGCCTGGCTCATCAGATCGAGCTGTTCCGGAGTAGCGGCCGCGTGTCGATCCACGATCCGGAGTCGTTCTCCGAACCCAGCTGGATCGCCATGTATCTGGGGCTGGGGGTCGAGCCTCGATCGCACGATCCGATGGTCGATCTGATCGACGAGGGAGCCTTGCGCGGCCATTTCGAGCGTATCCGAGGCTTGGTCCGCCAGACGGTGGACGCCATGCCAAGCCAGTCGGACTTCATCGCGCGCAACTGCCAGGCTTGATGACGCCCGGAGGCCTCATCAGCTCGATGAGAGCGGCACTGGATGAAGGCGCATATCGCCTTGCAAAGCTGGCAGCCTCGGCTATTTGTCGTATTATACATATGGTAGCGGTAACGAGCTGTCGCGGCGATCTTCGTGCGACGACGGCCAATAGGGGAGGGGACAGAATGCGACCCCACAGGACCATCGCGAACAAGGCCAAGATCCCGTTCGGTCGAGCCCTTTCGCACGCCCTCGTATCGCTTATCGCGCTGGCAGCCGCGAGCGCCGCTCCAGCGATTGCGGCCGAGGCCTCAATCCCCAAATTTGTCGCCAAGGATGGTCGTCACGCCCTGCTGGTGGATGGCGCGCCGTTCCTGATGCTGGGCCTGCAAGTCAACAACTCCAGCAACTACCCTTCGCAGTTGCCCAAGGTCTGGCCGGCCGCCAAGGCGATGCATGTCAACACCCTGGAAGTGCCGATCGCCTGGGAGCAGATCGAGCCGGTCGAGGGGCGGTTCGACTTCTCGTTCGTCGACGTGCTGCTCAGGCAGGCCCGCGACAACGACGTGAAGCTGGTCCTGCTGTGGTTCGGGACGTGGAAGAATAATGGTCCAAGTTACGCCCCCGAATGGGTCAAGCTGGACAACAACCGCTTTCCGCGGGTGATCACCGCCAAGGGCGAGACCCGCAACTCGCTGTCGCCGCACTTCCCCGCCACGCTGGAGGCCGACAAGAAGGCCTTCGTGCAGTTGATGCGCCATTTGAAGGCCGCCGATCCGGATCACACGGTGATCCTGATCCAGCCAGAGAACGAGACCGGCGCCTACAGCGCCGTCCGCGACTATTCCCCTACCGCCCAAAAGTTGTTCGCGGGTCCTGTGCCGGCCCAGCTGGTCAAGGCCATGGGCAAGACGCCTGGAACCTGGAGCCAGGTGTTCGGCAAGGACGCCGACGAATATTTCTACGCCTGGTCGATCGGCCGCTACGTCAATGAGATCGCCGCCGCCGGCAAGCGCGAGCTGCCGCTGCCGATGTATGTCAACGCCGCCCTGCGCGACCCATTCAAGTATCAGGACCCCTACACCTACTCGTCGGGCGGGCCGACCTGGAATGTGCTCGAGGTCTGGAAGGCGGCGGCCCCGTCGATCGACGCCATTGCGCCGGACATCTACATGCGCGAGAGCGACAATGTTCGCAAAACGCTGGAGCAGTACGACCGCCCCGACAATCCGCTGTTCGTCCCAGAGATCGGCAGCGACAAGGGCTATGCGCGCCACGTCTATGACGTGCTGGGCCGCCACGGGATCGGCTTCTCGCCATTTGGCCTGGATCAGACCGGCTATTCCAACTACCCGCTGGGCGCCAAGACGGTGGACGCCCAGGCGCTGGAGAATTTCGCGGTCCACTACCGCCTGTTGGCCCCTATGGCGCGCGAATGGGCCAGGCTGGCCTATGAGGGCAATGTCTGGGGCGCTGGCGAGGCCGATGACCGCAAGGCCGAGACCCTGAAACTGGGTGACCGCTGGACGGCGACGCTGTCCTACGGCGAATGGCAGTTCGGCTCGATCGACCAGCCTTGGATGGGCAAGGCCGAAAAGCAGCCCGGTCGCGAGGTGCCCGACGGCGGCGCCCTGATCGCTCAGCTGTCGCCCAACGAATTTCTGATCACCGGCTATCGCGCTCGCGTCAGCTTCGGTTCGGTCAAGGGCGAACGGTTCCTGATGGCGCGGGTCGAGGAAGGCCATTTCGAGGACGGCCAGTGGGTCTTCGATCGCCTGTGGAATGGCGACCAGACCGACTACGGCCTCAACCTGACCACCACGCCGCAGGTGCTGAAGGTTAAGCTGGCCACGTACTAGATCGAACCTTCATCCATCCCGAACCCGTTTTCCCGGCGAAAGCCGGGACCCAGATTCATCCGAAGCCTCTTGCGGGTTTCACCTGGGCCCCGACCTTCGCCGGGGAGACGGAAATAGGGCTGGCGCCGATAACAACACCCAATGATGGGGAAGAGAACCCGATGCGCATGCATGTGAGATCCACCGGCCTCGTCGCCGGCTTGACCCTGGCCCTGCTGGCCTCGACCAGCGCCTTCGCCCTGGACGGGGCTTTCGAGAAGACCGCTGACGGCGTGATCGTCACCCCCGCCTCGGGACCCGCCAAGAAGGTCCGGCTGCAGGTGATGGGCGAGCGCGTGATCCACGTCACCGCCACCCCCACCGACAGCCTGGATGTGCCGGCCAGCCTGATGGTCATCGCCAAGCCCGGCGGCGCTTTCACGGTCAGCGAGGCCGGCGGCAAGGTCGTTGTCAAGGCCGGCAAGGCGAGCGCCGAGGTGTCGCTGGCCGACGGGGCGGTCAGCTTCCGCGACGAGGCCGGCAAGCTGGTGCTCAGCGAGAACGGCCGCCGGTCGTTCAAGTCCGAGACCATCGACGGCAAGACCTTCTACGGCGTCAGCCAACAGTTCAATCCGGATACGGACGAGGCCTTCTACGGCCTGGGCCAGCACCAGAACGGCCAGATGAACTATAACGGCCAGGACGTCGAACTGGCCCAGTACAACCGCGACATCGCGGTGCCCTTCGTGCTGTCGACCCGCAACTACGGCCTGCTGTGGGAAAACAACGGCATCACCCGGTTTGGCGACCCGACGCCCTACGACCTGGCCTCACGCGACTTGAAGCTCTTCGACGCGGACGGCAAGGCGGGCGGCTTCACCGCCAAATACTATGTCGGCGACGCGCTGAAGTTCACCCGCGTGGAGGCCGACATCAACTACCGCTATCTGAAGGACCTGCCCAACTGGCCGGCCGAACTGACCGGTCCGGACAAGAAGCCGCTGAAGGGAGCGCGGGTGGTCTGGGAAGGCTCGGTCGAGGCCCCGGTCGCTGGCGTCCAGAAGTTCAAGCTCTATTCCAGCAGCTACGCCAAGGTCTATGTCGACGGAAAGCTGACGATCGACCGCTGGCGCCAGAACTGGAACCCCTGGTTCCACAACTTCACCTCCAGCATGACGCCCGGGACCCAGCACAAGATCCGCGTCGAGTGGGAGCCCAACGACGGCTACATCGCCCTGCTGCACAATAATCCGATCCCGGCCGCCGATCAGAAGTCACTGACCTTCACCTCTGACGTCGCCCACGCCATCGACTACTACTATGTCGGCGGGACCGACCTGGACCAGGTGATCGGCGGCTATCGCGGCCTGACCGGGGATGCGGTGATGATGCCGCGCTGGGCCTATGGCCTGTGGCAGAGCCGCCAGCGCTACGAGACCGCCGACCAACTGCTGGGCGTGGTCAAGGAGTACCGGGCCCGCAAGCTGCCGCTCGACAACATCGTCGAGGACTGGCGCTACTGGAAGGACGACAGCTGGGGCAGCCACAAGTTCGACGAGACCCGCTTCCCCGACCCCAAGGCGATGATCGACGAGGTCCACGGCCTCAACGCCCATTTCATGATCTCGATCTGGGCCAAATTCTATCCGACCACGGATCACTATAAGGAGTTCGACGCCAAGGGCTTGATGTACAAGCGCAACATCGAGCAAGGCGCGCTCGACTGGGTGGGACCGGGCTATCTGAACTCGTTCTACGACCCCTATTCCAAGGAGGCGCGCGACATCTACTGGCGTCAGGTCAAGGACAGCCTGAAGGTCTATGGCGTCGACGCCTGGTGGATGGACAGCGACGAGCCGGACATGCACTCCAATCTCGACATTCCCGAGCGCACCCTGCGCATGGGGCCGACGGCCATGGGTCCTGGGGCGGAGTTCTTCAACTCGTTCCCGCTGATCCACACCAGCGGCGTGTTCGAGGGCGAGCATGAACTGAACCCCGACAAGCGCAGCTTCATCCTGTCGCGCTCGGGCTTCGGCGGCATCCAGCGCAACGGCGTGGCCCTGTGGAGCGGCGACGTGGTCGCCCGCTGGGACGACTTCAAAGACCAGATTTCGGCGGGCGTGAACCTGTCGATGTCGGGCATCCCCAACTGGACCACCGACATCGGCGGCTTCTCGGTCGAGGATCGCTACACCAACAAGGACCCCGCCCACTGGGCCGAATGGCAGGAGCTGAACCTGCGCTGGTTCCAGTTCGGGGCCTTCAGCCCGCTGTTCCGCAGCCACGGCGAATTCCCGTTCCGCGAGATCTACAACCTCGCCGACGAGGGCACCGACGTCTACAAGAGCCTGGCCTGGTACGACGAGCTTCGCTACCGGCTGATGCCCTATGTCTACACCCTGGCGGCCGACACCTACCACCACGATGGCAGCATGATGCGCGGCCTGGTGATGGATTTCCCGGCCGACAAGACGGCGCGCGACATCAATGACGAGTATCTGTTCGGCAAGGCGTTCCTGGTCGCCCCGGTCACCGAGTTCAAGGCCCGTTCGCGCCAGGTCTACCTGCCGGCCGGCGCGTCGTGGTTCGACTTCGAGACCGGCAAGGCCTTCAAGGGCGGCCAGACGATCAAGGCCGACGCGCCGCTCAACCGCATGCCGCTGTTCGTGAAGGCCGGCTCGATCGTGCCGACCACCGTCGTGCAACAGTACGTGGGCGAGCAGCCCGACGCCCCGCTGACCGTGGTGGTCTATACCGGCGCCGACGGGACCTATGAGCTCTACGAGGACGACGGCCTCAGCAACGGCTATGAGCGCGGGGCCTTTAGCCGCATCCCGATGCGCTACGACAACGCGTCGGGCCGCCTGACGATCGGCGCGCGGGCGGGGACGTTCAAGGGCATGCTCGCCAACCGCATGATCAAGGTCCGCTTCATCGGCGGCGGCGGCGGCGCCAAGCCGGTCGACTTCGACACGGTGGACGCGACGGTCGCCTATGCCGGCCAGGCCGTAATGGTGACTCGGAAGAAGTAGAACAAGTCCTCCCCCACGGGGCCCCACGGGGGGAGGACTTTAGGCCTCGGTCACCAGCTTGCGCACGATCAGCGCCGTGGCGTTCACCCGCTCGCCGCCCGGCTGCATGACCTCCAGGTGCACATGGTCGGTGATCCCCGGATAATGCTTCTGCAGGCTCTGGTCGTGGCCGATGATCTGGCCCAGGCGCACCGTCTCGCCGACCTCGACGCCTGGCGTCACATAGAAGGCGCGGGCCACATAGCCCAAGGCGGGATTAGTGATCTCGACGAACTTCAGGTCACTGAAGCCGGCATAGGCATAGCCGATCTTGGTGACATAGCCCGAGATCGGCGCCTTCACGGCCTGGCCCGCGACCGCCACATAGTCGACGCCCTCGTGATCGCGCGAGCCGCCGTCGCGGCGGGCTCCGAAATTGCCGTCGCCGAACTCGTCGTGCCCCCGGGGCGCCGCGCCGGTCGGGTTGGCGAAGTCGGGCGCGCCGTCACCGTCGATGTCGGCCCCGCTCCAGACCAGTTCCTTGCGCACAGGGAGTGGGGGCTTGGCGGCCAACTGGGCTAGCAGGCGCTCGACCGCCGGAGCCTGAGCGCGCGGGGCGACATGAGGATTTTCCATTGCCGCCACGACCATGGGCGCGAAGACCAGGGCCAGTCCCAACGCGGCGCGCGCCAGGGGGGCAAGGGTCTTCACGGTCGCTGCGTGCATCTCATCGCCTCTCAGTGTAGTCGGGGGTGCGTCGGTCACTCGGGGGTTAACGGCCAGATAAGGCGAAGACGTGGCCGACCAAGTGCGACGGCTTGTCGCGTCCTTGGTCCGATCTACTCGAGCTTTGCTATGTAAGCCTACCGGATATTAGGCAATCCGCGATTGGGCGGGCGAGTTATTCTCGGACAGGTTCAGAAAAACTGCAGTCTCGATTTCGGAAGTGTCGGGAATGACACCCAGTCGCCGAAGACATCTGGCGCTCTAGACTCCTACCCCCGGCAGTCCGATCGCAGACACCGCCGCGACCAGCGCTCCAGACCGCACCAGGGCGTTGGCCGCCTCCATGTCCGGGTGGAAGTGCCGATCGTCGTCCAGGTAAGGCACCTGGGCGCGCAACAAACCGCGGACGGCTTCCAACGCCGGGCTCGAGGTCAGCGGCGCGTGGAAGTCGCAGCCCTGCACGGCGGCCAGCAGTTCGATGCCGATCACGGCTTCGGCCGCCTCGACCATGGCCAGCACGCGCCGGGCGCCGTGGGCGGCCATCGAGACGTGGTCCTCCTGGTTGGCCGAGGTCGGGATCGAGTCGACGCTGGCCGGATAGGCCTTCTGCTTGTTCTCCGAAACCAGGGCGGCGGCCGTGACCTGCGGGATCATGAAGCCGGAGTTGAGGCCCGGTTTGGGCGTCAGAAAGGCGGGCAGGCCCGAGCAGGCGGGGTCGACCAGCATGGCGATGCGCCGCTCGGCGATCGAGCCGATCTCGCAGACGGCCAGGGCGATGATGTCGGCGGCGAAGGCCACGGGCTCGGCATGGAAATTGCCGCCCGACAGCGCCTCGTCGGTGTCGGGAAAGATCAGCGGATTGTCTGACACGCCGTTGGCCTCGGTGGCCAGGGTCACGGCGGCCTGGCGAAGGATGTCCAAAGCCGCCCCCATCACTTGCGGCTGGCAGCGCAGGCAGTAGGGGTCCTGCACGCGGGTGTCGCCCTCGCGGTGCGAATCGCGGATCGCCGAGCCGGCCATTAGGTCGCGCAGGGCGGCGGCGGTCTCGATCTGTCCGGGTTGGCGGCGCAGGGCGTGAATGCGCGGGTCGAAGGGGGTGTCCGAACCCTTGGCGGCTTCGGTCGACAGGGCGCCGGTGACCAGGGCGGATTGGTACAGACGCTCGGCGTCGAAAAGAGCGGCCAGGGCGTTGGCGGTCGAGAACTGGGTGCCGTTCAGCAGGGCCAGGCCCTCCTTGGGACCCAGGGTCAGGGGTGTCAGCCCCGCTTGGGCCAGGGCCTGCGCGGCGGGCAGGCGGCGGTCGCTCACGACGATCTCCCCGACCCCGATCATGGCCGCGGCCATGTGGGCCAGCGGCGCCAGGTCACCCGAGGCGCCGACAGAACCCTGGCAAGGCACGACGGGGGTCAGGCCCTGGATCAGCATGGCTTCCAGCAGGTCGGTCGTCGCGGGCCGCACGCCCGAGGCGCCTTGCGCGAGATTAGCCAGCTTCAGGGCCATCATCAGGCGGACCACCGGAACCGGAGAGGGCGCGCCCGTGCCGGCGGCGTGGGACAGCACGATGTTGCGCTGCAGGGTCTCGAGGTCAGCGTCGCCGATCCGCACGCTGGCCAGCTTCCCAAAGCCGGTATTGACGCCGTAGACCGGCTCGCCCTTGGCCAGGATTCGCTCGACGGCGGCGGCGCTCCGCGCGATCACCGGCGCGGCGCCCGGATGCAGCCGCGCGGCGGCCCCGCGATAGACGGCCTTCCACTCGGCGAGGGCGACCTCGCCGGGGTTCAAGACGACGTCGGTCACGCGCTCTAGCCTAACGGGCGCTCAGGTCGGCATAGGCGGCGTCGATGGCTTCATCGCGACTGGTCGGATGCTTGGCCAGGCGGTCCTTGGCGGCTTCGGCCACGGCGTCGGCGCGGGCGGGCGTCAGCTTGGCCAGGTAGCGGTGGGCCTTCAGCTTTTGGTCGACGGTGACGCCGCGCTTGATCGTGTCGGTCATGAAAGCCTCCTTGAATGAGGCGCTGGTCTACAGCCTTGGGACGCCTAAAGGAACTGTCCGTCGTCCACCGTGAATTCCGATCCCGTCACCGCGCGCGCGGCGTCGGAGCAAAGGTAGAGCGCCAGGGCTTCCAGGTCGGAGGTCTCCAGCAACCGCCGGCGCGGAAACCCGGCCATCAGCTTCTGGCCGCCTTCGCTGTCGAACCAGTCGGCGTTGATCTCGGTCCTGATGTAGCCAGGACATAGGACATTGACGTTGATCCCCTTGCGAGCCCACTCGCGGGCCAGGCTCTTGCCCATGTGGGCGACTGCCGCCTTGGAGGTGACATAGGCGGTCAGGCCGGGCAGCACATGGCGCGCGCCGATCGAGGCGACCAGCAGGATGCGCCCGCGCTGGCTTGAGGGGCTGCCGGCCTTGATCATCCGCCGAGCGCCTTCGCGGGCGGTCAGGAAGGCCCCGCGGGTATTGACGGCCTGGACCCTGTCGAAGTCGTCGATGCTGATGTCGAGCGCCGAGCCATGGAGGCTGATGCCGGCGTTGGCGATCACCGATTCCGGCGGCCCGAACGCGGCTTCTATCGCGTCATAGCCGGCGATGACTGCGGCCTCGTCCTCGACATCCATGGCGAAGGCCTGGGCGGTCCCGCCGTCGGCGGTGATCTGGGCGACCAGCTCGGCCAGCTTGTCGACGCGGCGGGCGGCGGCCGCGACCCTGGCCCCGGCTCTGGCGGCGGCGCGGGCAAGGTCGGCGCCGATGCCCGACGAGGCGCCGGTGATCAGGATCGTGCGGCCGGCGAGGGTGGTCATGGCGTTTCCTTTTTGCGGCAGTCTGGAAGGCTGCCGTAAAGGGCGTCAATGGCCACTGGCTTAACAGGTCCTCCCCCACGGGGGGAGGACCTGTTAAGCCAATCCCGGCCCCGAGATCTTCAGCACCGGCGTGAAGGCCGGCCGTGCGCTGGGCAGCGTGACCCACAAACCTTCGCCGTCTCGCACGAACGGCAGCGGATCGCCGCCGCCCAGCAACTCCACCCGCCGCACCTCGCCGGCGCTGGTCGGACCGGACGTCGCCAGGCTCTCGATCACCAGCTCGCCCGTCGGCCAGGCCATCGGCATCGCGTAGAGCTCGCCGGCCCTGGTCGTGAACCGGATGTCGGCCGCCTCGAACGGCTTGGCGTCGCCTTCGTTCTGCATGCCTTCGACCAGCTTGGTTGGGCCCTCGCCGAAGATTCGCCAGGGCCGCGAGGCGTAGATGGCCGGGCCGTTGACGGCGATCCAGCTAGCCATGCCTTCCAGCACCTTCTCTTCCTTGTCGTCGATCGTGCCGTCGCCGCGCTGGGGGATGGAGACCATCAGGCAGCCGTTCTTGCTGACCACGTCGATCAGCCGCTGGATCACGTCCTGGGCGCTCTTGTAGCCGTCGCGATCGTAGAGGCTGCGGTCATAGTGCCAACTTCCGATACAGGTGTCGGTCTGCCATGGCTCGGGCCGAAGGCGGTCGGAAAAGCCGCGCTCGACGTCCTCGACGATGCCCCGGCGCTGCAGCGGGCTCAGCTTCTTGCCGGTCACCACGACGTCGCTCGCACCATGCCAGGCGCGAGCCTGATTGTAATAATGGGCCGTCGCCGACAGCCCGGCCCAGCCCAGCGGCAGGGTATAGTTGTCGAAATAGACCAGGTCGGGCCGATAGCGATCGACCAGGTCGTTCTGCCGGGCCAGCCAGTTCCGGACAAAGCCGGGATTGTTTGGCGGCGGGGTCTCGATCCATTCGCCGTCGTGGGCGTCATGCCAGGCGTTGGCGGCCTTGATGCTGTCCATCCCATCGGGGATCAGCATGTTGCGGCCAGTGTAGAGCTCCTGTGGGTCGAGGCCCTGCCACCACTGGCCCTTGCCATCGGCCTTGGTCAGGCGGAAGGCGTCGTAGCGTTGGCCCTCCATCTGACCCTCGGCGTCATAGCCATAGGCGGTCTGCCACCAGTGCCAGGCATGGGCCGAATGGTTGGAGACGCCGAACCGCATGCCGTGGGCGCGGGCGACCTTCTCCCAGGTCCCGACGATGTCGCGGCCCGGCCCCACGCGGGTGGCGTTCCAGGCGTGGTGGCGGCTGGCGAACATGTCGAAATTGTCGTGATGGTTGGCCATCGACATGAAGTAGCGGGCCCCGGCGGCCTGGTACTTCTTCATCAGGCCATCAGGATCCCAGCGCTCGGCCTTCCAGCGGCCGATCAACTCCATGAAGCCGAATTTGGTGGGGTGACCGTAGGCCCTGACGTGGTGTTCGTAGAACGGATTGCCCTGGATATACATCTGGCGGCCGTACCAGTCGCCGTACTCCGGCACGCATTGCGGACCCCAGTGCGACCAGATGCCCAGCTTGGCGTCGCGGAACCAGTCGGGGGTCTCGTAACGCTCGGCCAGCGATTCCCAGCTGGGTTGGAAGCCGCCCTTCGCGCCCGCGAGGGCGGGGCCGGCCGAGGCGGCCAGGCCGGCGGCGCCGAGGTTCAAAAGGTCGCGGCGGTTGACGGTCATGGCGATCCTCAGTGTGAAGCCGGCGACGGATCGCCATAGACGACGCCCCGGCCATGGACGCCGAGATAGACCCGGCCGAACCGGGCCGGATCGCCGGTCAGGGCCCGGACCTCGGCGAAGCCCCAGCGCTCGTCATTGAGCTTGAGCCAGGTCTTTCCGACGTCATCGGAGCGGAACACCCCTTCGGCGCCCTCGACCTTGCCCCAGATGAACACCGCCGGGTGGGCCTGGCCCGGCGCGGCCTTGCCGAAGCCGACCAGGCCGGCGTCATCGACGCCCGCGAGGCGCTTGAAGCTGTCGCCGCCGTTTGTGGAGCGCATCAGGCCCTGGCGGGTCGGCAACCAGACCTCGCCCTCGATGCCAGGAACGGCCTTGAGCGGCGCGCCGTCGGGCAGGTCGCGGGAAACGACCTTGAAAGCCTCGCCGCCGTCGGTGCTGGCCAGCACCGCGCCCTGGGCGGCGTCATAGACGTAGAACCGCAGAGGGTTCACGCGATCGGAGGCCGGGGTGAAGTTGGGCTGGTCACCGGCCGTGACGCCTTGGACCGGCCGCCAGGTCCTGCCCTGATCGCTGGAGACGTAGGGGCCGGCCTTGCGCATGGCCCAGACCATCCGCGTCCCGTCGGCCGACAGGGCGATGCGGCCGGTCTCCTTGCTCGCGTCGCGCGGCGGGGCGCTTGCGAAAGCCTTCCAGCTCTTGCCTCCGTCGGTCGAGCGGAAGCCGCCGGTCGGGGTCGGGTCGCTGGTTCGCACCATCACGTCGGGCGAGAGGGCGGCGTAGTCGAGGCCGCGATTGGTGCCGCCATTGGGCTCGAAATAGCGGCTGGCCGCAACGGCGGTCAGGTCGTCGTGACGGAAACCGCCGATGTCGCCGATCGTGCTGACCACTGGCGCACCACCTGGCGGACTGACGAGCTCCAGCGGCACGGTCTCTTCCAGACCCTCGTCGTCGAACCGCCAGTCGGTGCGGCCACTGTGATCGGCCTCGGTCAGGTTCTTCGTCCGCCACAGGCCATAGCCGGTGACATAGATCGCCTCGTCGGGGTTGGTCGGGTCGATGTCGATGTCGCCGATCCAGTGGCCAAACTCCCGGCCCGGCTTGCTGGACAGGTGATCGACCCAGGTCGCGCGGCCGACATCGTGGTGGGCCTTGGCGCGCAGGGCCTTCCAGCTCTTGCCGTCGTCGATGCTGCGGAACACCTCGTCGCCGACCGCCCAGCGGTCGAGGGTCGAGACCACGATCACGCCAGGATGGGCCGGGTCGAGACTCAGGCCGCCATAGCCGAAGACGTCACCGCCCTCGGGCTTGAGCGGGGTGATGTCGGTCCAGGCGCCGGTGTCGGGGTCCAGCCGCCAGACCGCGCCGTGGGTCACGCCGTTGGGGCCCAGGCCATTGCCATAGGCCACATAGGCCGCGCCCTTGGTGTCGATCGCCAGGTGATGGGGGACCAGGCCCTTGGGCTGGCCGGTCACGAGGCCCCAGGTTGAGCCGCCGTCGGTGCTGACCAGCAGGCCGCCGCCATGCTCGCTGGCCACGCCGGCATAGAGGATCGCGGTGTCGCCGGTCTTGGTTTTCAACGCCGGATCGAAGGCCACCAGGGTGACATGCAAGCGGGGAAAGGCCTCGACCCGCGCCCAGGTCGCGCCGTGGTTCCCGCTGCGATAGAGGCCATCCTTGGCGCCCAGGAACAGCACCGCGCCGTTCTGGGGATCGACCATCAGCCGCTCGCCAGTGTTGCGGCCGTCCTCGTTGCCACCGATCTTCACCGGCAGTTCGGCCTTGGTCCAGGTCGCGCCGCGATCGACGGAGGCCAACACCGCGCCGGCCCGCGCATAGGGGCCGGTATATTCGCCGGCCGCCATGTAGAGGCGGTTGGGGTCTTGTGGATCGACCGCCAAGCTGAGCGCGCCGGCAAGCTGGTTGTCGGCTCGCTTGAGGGCGTCATTCAGGGCGACCCAGGTGTTGGTCGCCCGGTCAAAGCGATAGGCCCCGCCGATGTCGGTGCGAGCATAGACCAGCCCCTTTTCGGTGGGGTGATAGACGACGCCACTGACGAAGCCGCCGCCAAGGATCTCCGCGCTGCGCCAGACGTAGGGTGTGCTGACCGGCGAGGCGGAGAGGGCGGGCGGGGCGAGGGCCAGCACACCGGCGGTCGCCGCCAGGGCGAGGATGGATCTGACCCGGCACGACGGGCGAGGTCTGCACGCACTGGCCAAAATCCAGGCCCGAAAACCCCACATTATTCCACTCCCCGGATTTTATTTGTCACACAAATTAGACCGTGTATGCATCGTCGTCGAGCTATTAGATACCGGTACCAAGATTGCCGGACCGACCTCGGCGTGCGACTGACAACGTTGTCGCATCCAATAAGAAAATGTGGGGAGTGTATGAACACCAAGGCCTTCTGCGCTGCGTTGCTGGCGACCACCCTTCTGACGGCGCCCCTTGCGAACGGCGCGTCCGCCGCCGAGGCCAAGAGCACCGCTCACCCCGCGTCTTGGCCGGCGGCCAAGAGCCAGGGCGTGGTCGATTCCCGGACCGAGGCCTTCGTTGATTCCCTGTTGGCCAAGCTGACCCTTGAGGAAAAGGTCGGCCAGATGATCCAGGGCGACATCGGTTCGGTAAAGCCGGACGACTTGAAGACCTATCCTCTCGGCTCGATCCTGGCCGGCGGCAGCTCGCCGCCGCTGGGCGCGCCCGATCGCTCGCCGATCGGCCCGTGGGTCGAATCCGTGAAAGCCTTCCGCGCCGCCGCCGAGGCCCGTGACGGCGGCACGCACATCCCGCTGATGTTCGGCATCGACTCTGTGCACGGCAACGGCAACGCGGTCGGCGCAACGCTTTTTCCGCACAACAGCGCGCTGGGCGCCACCAGGGACCCCGAGCTGATCCGCAAGATCGGCGCGGCCACCGCGCGGGAAACCGCCGCCGCCGGGTTCGACTGGGCGTTCGGCCCAACCCTGACCGTGCCGCGCGACGATCGCTGGGGCCGGGCCTATGAGGGCTATTCGGAAGATCCCGAGATCGTCCGCTCCTATGCCGGCCAGATGATCCTGGGTCTTCAGGGCGCCGTCTCTCAAGGCGGCGTGATCCAACAGGGCCACGTGGCGGCCAGCGCCAAGCACTTCCTCGGCGACGGCGGCACCCACAACGGCAAGGACCAGGGCGACACCCAGGTCTCCGAAGCCGAGCTAATTCGCCTGCACGCCCAGGGCTATATCCCGGCCATCAACGCCGGGGCTCTAACCATCATGGCGTCGTTCAACAGCTGGAACGGCGAGAAGATGCACGGCAACAAGAGCCTGCTGACCGACGTGCTGAAAGGCAAGATGGGCTTCGAGGGCTTCATCGTCGGCGACTGGAACGGCCACGGCCAGGTGGCCGGCTGCACGCCCCAAAGCTGTGCCCAGGCCGCCAATGCCGGGCTCGACATGTACATGGCGCCCGATAGCTGGAAGGCGCTGTTCGCCAACACCGTCGCCCAGGCCAAGTCGGGCGAGATCCCGATGGCGCGCATCGACGACGCCGTGCGTCGGATCCTGCGCGTGAAGGCCAAGATGGGCCTGTTCCAGCAGGCGCGTCCGCTGGAGGGCAAGGACGCTGTGATGGCCTCGGCCGAGCACAAGGCCATCGCCCGGCAGGCGGTGCGCGAGTCGCTGGTGCTGCTGAAGAACAACGGCGTGCTGCCGGTCAAGGCCTCGGCCAACATCCTGGTGGCCGGCTCGGGCGCAGACGATATCGGTCAGCAGGCCGGCGGCTGGACCCTGTCCTGGCAGGGCACGGGCAACACCAAGGCCGACTTCCCCAACGCTCAGTCGATCTATGCTGGTCTGAAGGAGACGGTCGAGGCCTCGGGCGGCTCGGCCACCCTCAGCGTCGATGGCGCCTTCGCCAAGAAACCCGATGTCGCCATCGTGGTGTTCGGCGAGACCCCCTATGCCGAGGGGGTGGGCGACATCAGGACCCTGGAATATCAACCGGGCGCCAAGACTGACCTGGCTCTGCTCAAGAAACTGAAAGCCGCCGGCGTGCCGGTGGTGGCGGTGTTCCTCAGCGGCCGCCCGCTGTGGGTCAATCCCGAGATCAACGCATCGGACGCTTTCGTGGCGGCCTGGCTGCCGGGCTCTGAAGGTGGCGGGATCGCTGACGTGCTGATCGGCGACAAGGCCGGCAAGCCCCGCGCTGACTTCCACGGCAAGCTGGCCTTCAGCTGGCCGCGCAACGCCGGCCAGTTCACGCTGAACCGTGGCGACAAGGGCTATGATCCGCAGTTCGCCTATGGCTATGGCCTGACCTACCAGGACAAGGTCCGACTGGGCGCTTTGTCGGAAAAGCCCGGCTTCACCGTCGCGACCGAGAACGTCAGCAACTACTTCGTTGGCGGCAAGACGCCGGCCCCGTTCGAGTTCCGCCTGACCCCGACCACGGCGGTGCAAGTCCGGCCGATCGACGCCGGCAATGTGCAGGAAGCCGGACGCCAGCTGACCTTCTCCGGCAGCGCGCCGGCCACGGCAGCCCTGGCCGCCGACCAAGTCTTCGACCTCAGCTTCCAGGCCAATGCCGACATCGACTTGCTGGTGGATTACCGCCTGGACGCCAGGCCGACCGCGCCGGTCAGCCTGTCGATCGGCGGGGGCAGGCTAGATGTGACGCCGGTGCTGGCCGCTTCGCCGCTGGGCGAATGGAGGAGCCTGAAGATCTCGCTCAAGTGCTTCCAGGCGGCGGGGACCGACGTGACCAAGGTCACCACGCCGTTCGCCCTGTCGACGGCGGGCGCCATGGCGGTGTCGTTGCAGAGCGTCAAGCTGACGACCGATCCAGCCGGCGCGGTGTGCCCGGCCAAGGCTGACGTCCAAAACTAGAGCATCGCGCCCCCGGGGGATCCCCCGCGATTCACCGTTGGAGCGCGATACTCCAGGTTCGATTCTAATTCCGCTCATCCCGGCCTTCGCCGGGTTGAGCGGAGATTTTAAGAACAGCTCCCCCCATTCAGCTTCCGCTGATAGGCCTCGGCCAGGCTCATATACGGCGGCAGGAAGGTGTGCAGCACCACGGCCTTGCCGTCCGTCGTCACGCCCGACACCCCCGCCCGCATCTCGAAATGCAGGTGGATCGTCGTGGGCGTGCCGCCAAAATCGTTGGCCACCCTGCCCAACTTCTGGCCAGCCACCACGGTGTCGCCTTCCTTCACCGCCAGGGCCGCCATCTGCATGTGCAGGTAGCGATAGGTGCGGTGCGGCGCGGCCGAGGAGACCAATGTGACGCTGTAGCTGCCGATATCGGTGACCACGCCCTTCTCGGCGGCCACGGCCCAGTGCAGGTTCTTCTTGCAGGAGCCCGGACGGATGTCCTGGCCCTGGTGCCCCGTGCCGCCGCCAGCGCACAACGGATTGTCGCGCGAGCGGGCCTCGCAGAAGGTGTCGCGCCACGGCAGGCTGTAATTGACCGTGTCGCATTGGGCGGTGCCGCCCGGACCCATGCCGCCGCCGTGGCCGTAGACCTGGGAATTGGCGAAGGCTGCGTCCTTCAGCGGCCAGCACATGGCCGGCGCCCAGACCGTGCGGTCCAGATAGCCGTGGCCCTGTCCAGCCGGGATCGCGCCCGGCGCGCCATGGTCGAAGGTGGCGGGCGAGGGGGACGGGGGGGTGTCGGGCTGAACTGGCGGACCGGGCGCGGGCGGGATAGGCTCGCTGGGCGTCTGCTCGGCGCCGCCGTCGCTGGGCGCGTCCTCGGGCTTCGGGGCGCTGGGCTCGGGCGAGGCCGGGGTCTTGACCTCGCCGGCCAACGGCGCGGGGGGCTTGGTCTTGTCGTCGCAAGCGCTCAGCGCCAGGGCGGCCATCAAGGCCAGGGGCGCGAGCGCCAACAAGGAAGACTTGGGCATGGTCCTAACCCCCCAGGCCGGCGGCGGCGCGGGCGGCGGCGCCCATCACCACGGCGGTGGTCTTGGCCGCCAGGCCCATCACGTAGTTGTCGTCGGCGCAGCGCGGATCGGTGGGGGCGTCGCAGCGCACCTCGACGGTGTAGAGCACGCCGTAGCGCACGAAGCTGACCAACTGGCCGTCGACCGTGCGCTGCACCGTCGCGCCCTCGGGACCCATCGGCGTGATCTTCAGCGGCGTGCCGGCCGGCAGCGGAACCACCGTGGTCGTGCCGCTGAGCGATATCCCGACGCCCGGCGCGTCGGCGGTGATGGTGTAGTAGTCGCCGAACGAATAGATCCGCGCCCCGGCCGTCAGGTCGGTGTCGGTAGGCAGCAGGATGGGCACGCGGGTGGCGTCCACGGCCGCCTGGTTGAGGTTGGGAGCCAGCTTCTCGGCGATGCCGGTGCTCTGGCGCAGGCCGCCGACCGCCGCCTGCCAGTCCACCTGACCGCCGCGCTGTTGACGGGCGGCGAGGGCGGCCGCGCGGCGCGCGGCGATCTGTTCGGGGGTGGCCCCCCGGGTTGGAGCGGCCGCTCCAGCCGCGGTGGGCGCCGTGGTCGGGGCGGCGCCGGGGATCGGCCTGCCCGCAGCGTCGCGTGTCTGAGACAGCGCGCCGCTCAGCGCGCCGCTCAGCGCGCCCGCCGCCAGGATCGCTCCCAGCGCCAAACCGGTTACAAGTCGCATGAGAGCCCCCTCGCATCACGTCGTTCTTCCAACCATAGGGCGCCGAAGCGCGGCTGTTAACCTGTGTTCGCCGCCCAAGCGAAGGCGAGACGATATCGGGCCGCGATTGAATGGGCCGGGCTTCGTGTCTATATGGCTGACTGATCACGGGTCATGTGTGTGGCGATCCGGAAAATCCAAAGCTGTTTCAAACCCATAGGGTGATTTCGCCATGCTGTTGACGATGATGAAGGCCAAGCTTCACCGCGCCACCGTCACCCAGGCCGACCTCGATTACGAAGGCTCGATCGCCATCGACACCGACCTGCTGGAGGCCGCCGGCATCCTGCCCAACGAACAGGTCGATGTGCTCAACATCACCACCGGCGCCCGCTTCACCACTTACGCTATCGCCGCGCCGCGCGGCTCCAAGGTGATCGGCGTCAATGGCGCCGCCGCCCGGTTGGTGCAGAAGAATGACACGGTGATCGTGGTGACCTACTGCCAGATGCCGGCGGAAGAGGCCCGAAACTACGCCCCCACCGTCGTGCTGCTGGAAGCCGGCAACCACATCAAGCAGGCCGCCTGAGCGTGCGGGGCGTCGTCGCCGTCGCCCTGGCGGGCCTGACGCTCTGCAGCCTGTCCTTGGCTGCCTGCGCGCCGAAGCTGCCGAAGGGCGTCGATGACGCCAATCTGACCCTCGCCGTGGGGCGAGCGATCGGTGGACCCAACACCTGCGTCGAGATCGCGAACGACAAGGGCCAGCGGGTCTGGCGCGGCGGCGGCTATATCGGCTGCGCACGTCCGCTGCCGGCCTGTGACGGAACCACCACCACGGCCGACGCCGCCCTCAAGGCGGCCGTGGGCAAGCCCGCCCACTTCGCCAGCTGCCCGAGCGGCAGCGACGTCCCTGGCGCCACCGTCGGCTGGGCCATGGGCCCGGTCCCGACCGGCGCCGGCCAGCCGGACCGTCACCTCACCTATGTAGCGATGATGGAAGGCGACCGCGCCCTGCCGGGCGTCGAGATCCAGGACCGTGTGGAGCACGCCTTCAAGAAGGCGGGGCTGTAGTCTTTTTCCTTCTCCCCTTGCGGGAGAAGGTGTCAGCGAAGCTGACGGATGAGAGGTCTCTCAAACGAGAACCGCCGCGACCGGCCTTTCGGCTGATCGCGGCGGCACGGTCTTTCGACCTCTCACCCGACCTCGCTCCGCGAGGCCACCCTCTCCCGCAAGGGGAGAGGGATCACCTCTTACTTCGCCAGCTCATACGTCGCCGACACGTCCACCCGCACCTTCAACTCGCCGGCCGCGACCGGGGTGCTGTCGGCCATTTCGCGCTTGGCCATGGCGTATATCGGCATTGGCGGGGCGGGCGTATAGCCGCCGCCTTCGCCCAGTGTGACCAGGCGCATGATCTTGTAGCCCGTGGCCCGGGCATAGAGGTCGGCCTTGGCCTGCAGGGCCTTGACCGCGTCGACCCGCGCCGCGTCCTCGGCGGCCTGGGGGTTCTGCAGCCCAAAGCCGATGCCGCCCACCGTGGTGGCCCCGGCGCCGACCGTGGCGTCCACCGTCGATCCCAGCTTGGCCAGGTCGCGCACCTGCACGGTCACTTGGTTGCTGGCCTGGTAGCCGGTCAGCTTGGGCGGCAGATTCTGCTCGTATACATATTGCGGATTGACGTTGAGGCCCGAGGTCTGGATGTCGCGCTCGGCGATGCCGGCCTTCTTCAGGGCGGCGATCACCTTGGTCATCTGGGTCGCGTTGGCGCTGAGCGCCCCTGCGGCGGTGGGCGCGTCGGTCTGGACGCCCAGCGAAATGGTCGCCATGTCGGGCGCGACCTTTGTCTCGCCGAAGGCCGACAGGCTGAAGGTGGTGGCGCGGAACGCCGCGTCCTCGGCATGGGCCGGCAGGGCGACGGCGGTGAGCAGGGCGCCGGCCAGGGCGCTGGCCAAGACGCTGGCGGGTGCGAGGCTCGCGGCGCGGGACATCAGGGTCGTCATTTTGGTTCTCTCCATGCGGGCACGCCGGGGCGCCGCGACCGTTAACGTCCTATCCCACGATCACGACAAGCGTGGCCAGAGAAGGGCGGCGCGCAACGGATGACAGTCTGAACCTGAACCGGACCTTTAATCGCCGTTCGGCTCATGCTAATCGACCCGTCCTCCTGCCTATGGGGGCCTGTAGCTCAATGGTTAGAGCCGACCGCTCATAACGGTCTGGTTGGGGGTTCGAGTCCCTCCAGGCCTACCACCTGCTTTTCAAGACCTGCTTAGTTCCCAACGATCTTCGGCAGCGCCGTGATCGGCTCCAGCGCGATGTCGCGGAAGAAGGTTTCGGCGCCTTCGGACTGTAGCTGGATCGCGCCGTGGGTCAGGGGCTGGCCCTCGGCGCGGATGTCACGGACTTCCATCACCGGGACGCCATTGACCACGTGGATGGCGCGGTCGCCCAGCACATAGAGGTCCAGGGTGTTCCACTGGCCGAGCGGCTTCTCGGCGTCGCTGGCGGCCTCGACGTTCCAATTTGGCGTAACGACGGCCACGTCGCGGCCGGTGGGCGAGAACCGCAGCTTGGGCTCGATCAGGCTGGGGTCGTCCACCGCCTTGACCGTGGCGCTGACCGGGTCGCCGACCCGCACGACCATGCCGACTGACCCGAGCATGATCTCGAACTCCATCGACCGGCTCCAGGTGCCAAACACCGCGCCGGGCGCGCCGTGCGAATGGTAGAGCAGGCCGTTGTTGGGGGCCTGGGTCTCGCGCGGCGCCCAGCGGCCCTTGCCCCATTTGTACTGCAGGCGCAGGTGATAGTCGCGGAAGTCGCCCTTATGGACCAGGCTGCCCCAGGTCTTGCCATTGACATAGAGGGCGGGCCGGCCGTCCTCCTGAACCACCTTGAAGATTTCCGCGCTCTCGGCGGTGGCGCCGATCGGAGCGACAGGCGGATCCTTGTAGGTCAGGCCCGGGTCGCGATAGCCGAGCCAGGCGTTCCAGTCGGTCAGGTCCTTGCCGTTGAACAGCGACACTGCGGGACCAGCAGCCTTGGGAACCTCGACGAGCTTCAGGGGCGGCCGGGCGAGGGCGAGGGCGAGGTCGGGGGTGGTGGCGACGAGCGCCATTGCCAGGATGGGGGCGACGGCCAGGGTCTTGAGCATGTTTCCTCCGCGGCCCTTTTCCGGGTCACGCGCACCCTAACTGACAGCGTTGTCGGTTCAAGCCTTTCGACGGGGCTTGGCGGAACTCAAACAAGCGTTAGAATTCTTCGAAATCACAAAGAGGAAGCCCCATGCCCAAGGTCCGCGCGAACGGCATCGAGATCGAATACGAGGTTTTCGGACCCGAAGGCGGAGCTGCGCTGCTGTTGATCATGGGCCTGGGCCAGCAACTGACCCGCTGGTCGATGTCGCTGGTCGATCAGCTGGTGGCCGAGGGCTACCGCGTCATTCGCTACGACAATCGCGACATCGGCCTGTCGAGCGGGTTCGACCACGCCCCGACGCCCGACCTGCCGGCGGTGTTCGCCGCCCTGATGCAGGGCCAGGATCCTGGCGCGCCCTATCTCCTGAGCGACATGGCCGACGACGCGGCCGGCCTGCTCGACGCCCTGGGCGTCGCCCGCGCCCACGTGGCCGGCGTGTCGATGGGCGGGATGATCGGTCAGATGCTGGCGGCGCGGCATCCGTCCAAGGTGCTGTCGCTGGTCTCGGTGATGTCGACCACCGGCAATCCGGCCGTGCCGCCCGCCACGCCCGAGGCGCAGACGGCGCTGTTCGCCCGCCCGACGGCGACCGACCTGGACAGCCTGACCGAACATGCGCTGAAGGCCCAGATCGCTATCCAGAGCCCGGCCTGGCCGGTTGATCCTGAGACCGAGCGACCCCTGCTGCGAGCCGCCATACAGCGCGCCAACCACCCGGCCGGGGTTCTGCGTCAGATGATCGCCGTCATCGCCTCGGGCGACCGCCGCGAAGCCCTGAAGACCATCACCGCCCCGACCGTGGTGCTGCACGGCGCCGCCGACCCGTTGGTGAATGTGGAAGGCGGCAGAGACACCGCGGCCACGATCCCCGGCGCAGAGCTGCGGATCATTGAGGGCATGGGTCATGACCTGCCGACCGCGGTGCATGACGCCTTCGTCGACGCGGTGAAGGCGGCCACGGCGCGGGCGAAGGCGCTGGCTTGATGCGATTGGGGACAGGCCCATGGGCCTGTCCCCTACGGTGCACACCGAAGGGGCAAGCCTGCCCTGAAAGCGCGACCGCGCCGCGCGCCGCTTCCCAGCCGGCCCCATCTGCGCCACCCTCGCACCATGGCCTACCGCGCAACGCTCGGATCGACGACCTGGACCTTCGACAGCCTGGCCGACCTGCTGGCCAAGGCCTCGCCGCCGCGTTCGGGCGACGCCTTGGCCGGGATCGCCGCCACCAGCGCCCAGCACACGGTCGCCGCCAAGATGGCCCTGGCCGACGTGTCGCTGAAGACCTTACTGAACGAGGCGGTGGTTCCCTATGAAACCGACGAGGTCACCCGGCTAATCCTCGACACTCACGACGTGGCGGCCTTCGCGCCCGTGGCGTCTCTGACGGTGGGCGAATTTCGCGACTGGCTACTGTCGGAGATCGCCACCCCCGCCGCCCTGACCAGACTGGCGCCCGGCCTGACGCCGGAGATGGTGGCGGCGGTGTCCAAGCTGATGCGCAACCAGGACCTGATCCTGGCCGCCTCCAAGTGCCGCGTGACCACCAGGTTCCGCAACACCATCGGCTTGCCCGGGACCATGGCCGTGCGCCTGCAGCCCAACCACCCGACCGACGACCCGGCCGGGATCACCGCCTCGATCCTGGATGGATTGTTGTACGGCTGCGGCGACGCGGTGATCGGCGTCAATCCGGCCAGCGACAGCCTCAATGTGCTGGGCGACCTGACCCGGCTGATGGACGACCTGATCCAGCGGTTTGAGATCCCCACCCAGTCCTGCGTGCTGACCCACGTGACCACGGCGCTCCAACTGATCGAGCGCGGCGCGCCGGTCGACCTTGTGTTCCAATCCATCGCGGGCACCCAAGCCGCCAACGCCAGTTTCGGGGTGACGCTGGCCTTGCTGCAGGAGGGGCTGGACGCCGGCCGGTCGCTGAACCGGGGGACGGTGGGCGACAATGTCATGTATTTCGAGACCGGCCAGGGCTCGGCCCTGTCGGCCGGCGCGCATCACGGGGTGGACCAGCAGACCCTGGAGGCCCGCGCCTATGGCGTGGCCCGGGCGTTCGAGCCACTGCTGGTCAATAGCGTGGTCGGCTTCATCGGCCCCGAATATCTCTATGACGGCAAGCAGATCATCCGGGCCGGGCTGGAAGACCATTTCTGCGGCAAGCTGCTGGGCGCGCCGCTGGGGGTGGACGTCTGCTACACCAACCATGCCGAGGCCGACCAGGACGACATGGACAGCCTCCTGACCCTGCTGGCCACGGCGGGCGTCACCTTCGTGATGGGGGTGCCCGGCGCCGACGACGTGATGTTGAACTATCAGTCCACCTCCTTCCACGACGCGCTCTATGTCCGCGAGCTGTTGGGCAAGACCCGCGCGCCGGAGTTCGAGGCCTGGCTACAGCGGTCGCGGATCGTCGGGAGCGATGGCCGCCTGGCGCCGCGTGCGGCGGGCCATCCTCTGCTGACGGCGGGGGCGGGGACTTGAGCACGCCGGTCACTCCCGATCCCTGGACGGCCCTGCGTCGTCACACCCCGGCGCGGATCGCCCTGGGCCGCTCAGGCTCCAGCCTGCCGACCTCCGAGGTGCTGGCCTTCGCCCTGGCCCACGCCCAGGCTCGCGACGCGGTGCACGCGGCGTTCGACGCCGAGGGCGTGGCGGCGGCCATCGAGGCGCTGGGCATGCCCGCGACGATCGTCGATAGCGCCGCGCCGGACCGCGCCACCTATCTGCGCCGCCCGGACCTGGGGCGGGCCCTGTCGGACGCCGGCCGGGCGGCCCTGGTCGCCTCTGCGCGCGGCGCCTGCGACCTGGCCATCGTCGTCGCCGACGGCCTGTCCTGCGCCGCCGTCCACGCCCATGCCGCGCCGCTGGTCGAGACCCTACTGCCCGCCGTACGCGCGGCCGGTTGGCGGCTCGGACCCGTGGTGATTGCGCGCCAGGCCCGCGTGGCGCTCGGCGACGAGGTCGGGGCGCTACTGGGCGCGCGGTTGGTGATCCTGCTGGTCGGCGAGCGGCCCGGCCTGTCGTCGCCCGACAGCCTGGGGGCCTATATCACCTTCGAACCCCGCGTTGGCCGCACCGACGCCGAGCGCAACTGCGTCTCCAACATCCGGGGCGAGGGGCTGAGCTACGAGGCGGCGGCGTTCAAGCTGGCCTGGCACGCCCGTGAGGCGCTGCGCCTGGGCCTCACGGGCGTGGCGCTGAAGGACGAGAGCGACACGGCGCTGCTGGGGGTTTCAAGTCCTCCCCCTGTGGGCTAGCAGGTTCACACATCTCGATTGAGCGAGTGGACGAGCTCTGATTCATTGGGTTCATCTGACGGGAGATGGCGATGGATCTGCTGCTGGGGCGGTTTGGCGACCGCCGCCTGG
>NZ_JAFCUB010000028.1:0-53344 GCF_049896325.1 Caulobacter sp. DWP3-1-3b2 | reverse complement strand
GGCGTCTGACGCTGCCACGGACCGCCTCTGGCGGCCGCGTCGCGGCGGCGCTCCGCCCCATCCTTGACATCGTCAGACGCCAGAGCAAGCTCGCCATCAAGGTTTCAAGGCGCGGCCTCGCCGACGCGGACGGTGGCTCGCCGGCAGGGCCTGGGCCGTCATGCGGGGAAATCTGACGTGGAAACATTACCGTTCGACCCGGCCGACTATCTGGAGAGCGAAGAGGGCATCGAGGCCTATCTTGCCGACGCGCGATCGTTCGGGTCGCAGGCCCTGTCGGAGGCCGTCGAGGTTGTGGCCCGCGCCAGGGCGCGGACGTCGACCAAACGCGCCTTGCCTCCCCAGAGCGGGGGAGGAAGGAGGCTTCAGCTAAACCCCCTTCTCCAGCACCACGAACTCCAGCGCCTGCCGCGGCGTCCCGAACCGTTCTCCCACCGGGAACGGCTCGCGTTCGCCGGTCAGGGCGTAGCCGCGGCGCTGATACCAGGCGATCAGGGTGTCGCGCAGGTGGACCACCGTCATGCGGACGCGCTTGGCGCCCAGGCGGGCGGCGTGGGCCTCGGCCTGGGCCAGCAGTGCGGCGCCGAGCTTGCGGTCCTGGAGGTCGGGGCGGATGGTCAGCATGCCCAGGTACCAGACGTCCTCGCCCGGACTGTCGCCGTCCGGCTGCAGCCAGACACAGCCCAGCAGGGGGCCGTCCGCCGCGTCGCGTAGGGTCAGCAGTGTGGCGCCCGGAGCGTCGGCCAGGTCCTGGCGGAGGCTGTCCAGGTCGATGCGCTGGCCGTCGATATAGCCGGCCTCGGTGGTCCAGCCGGCTTGCGCGCCCTGGCCGCGATAGGCGCTGTTGACCAGGGCCACGAGGGCGGGGAAGTCGGTCTCGGCGGCGGGGGCGAAGATCATGGGTGGAGGTTTAGCGGGTCGTGGCCTTCTGCTTAAGCCACCTTTTCTCCGCTCATCCCGGCATCCGCCGGGACCAGAGGATTTTTGTCAGGCCGGCGGCGGCTTGCGACCCCGGGCCTGGTTCCAATAGCGGCCCGAGGCGCGTTTGACGACGCCGGCCTCGCGCTGCAGGAATTCCCAGGGATGGAAGGCCAGGCCGACGGTGTCGGCCATGGCGGCGCCGCGCTCGCCCATCGGCTTTTCGGGGCCGGTGGTGGAGTCGATGGCGGTCTGGTGCTCGATCTCGGCGTTCAGCTCGGCGCCGACCAGCACGGTCATGATCGAGAACCACATCCAGACCATGAAGGCGATGATGGCGCCCAGGGGGCCGTAGGTGGCGTCATAATGGGCGACGGTGTTGACATAGAGCGAGAAGCCCAGCGAGCCGATCAGCCAGGCTGCGGCGCCGAACACCGATCCCCAGATCACCCAGCGCCAGCGGGGACGGGCGCGGCAGGGCGCGAAGCGGTAGAGCATGGCGAAGGCGCCGGTCGTCACCACCAGCACGATCAGCCAGCGCAGGGGGATCCAGATCACCGCCGCGCTGCTCAGACCCACATGCTCCAGCACGATCGGCGCGCCGATCAGCACCCCGGCCAGCACCCCCGCATAGAGCAGGGCGCAGAAGGTGAAGGCGTAGGTCCACGCGGTCTTGGTGACGAAATTGCGCTTGTCGTCCTCGTCATAGGCGACGTTCAGCCCGTCGAAGAGCGCCTTCATGCTGGCGTTGGCGCTCCACACCGACAGCAGCAGGCTGACCACGAAGGCGACGCCCAGCTTGGTCTGTTCCTGGCTGGCCAGGCGCAGCATCTGCTCGCCGACGATGTTGACGACGCTGGCGGGGAAGACGCTGGACATCTCCCGCAACTGCTTCTCGACCGCCCCGACGTCGGCGAACAGGCCGTATAGCGACACGAAGGCGCCGATGGCCGGGAACAGGGCCAGCAGGGTGTAGAAGGTGACGCCCCCGGCCACGGCCGGCAGGCGGTCGGCCTCGATCTCGCGGAAGGTGCGCCACAGGATGTCGCGCCAGCCCAGCATCGGGATGTGGTGGGGATGGTGGGCGGCGCGGCCGCGCAGGGGTTCGACCTGGTCGAAGTCGTGCGGCGGCATGGCCCGGTCCTCGGACAGGCCGGGCGGGTTCTCGATGGGCGTTTCGCTGGGGAGGCGGTCGGCGGCGCCCGTGGGGCCGGGCGCGCGGCGGGGCAGGGCGAAGGGCGCCAGGGCCAGCAGGGCGATCCACGGGGCCAGGTGATAGGGGCGCGAGGCGATCCACGACCGGAGGGGGCGTCGCGGCGCTTTATCTGTCATGGTGTGGCCCTCCGGGGGAGGAACTCGCCGGGCGCCGCTCCGTTCCTGCGCCGGTCTTACCCTGTTTCGCGGCTTGCCAAGCCCTGAGTCGTCATCGACCTTGCCGGCCATGCAAGCGCCAACACCGCAGGCGAGTATCGTCAGCCTCTACCGCCACCCCGTGAAGGGGTTCACGCCCGAACGGCTGGCGGCGGCGCAGCTGGTGGCCGGCGAATGCTTTCCGTGCGACCGGCTCTATGCGGTGGAGGACGGGCCCAGCGGCTTTGACCCCGACGTGCCGGCCCATATCTCGAAGATGAAGTTCACGGTGCTGGCCAAGATCCCCGCCGTCGCCATGGCTCGCACGGCCTATGACGACGCCACCGGCCTGCTGACCGCCAGCGCCCAGGGCCAGCCGGACTTCGCCGGCGACCTGCGGGGCGAGCCGGGGCGGCGCGGCTTCGAGGCGTGGCTCGAGGCTTTGTTGGGCGACGCGATCAGGGGTCCGCTGCGAGTGGTGGAGGGGCCAGGCGACTACCGGTTCATGGACAGCCGGTCGGGCTATGTGTCCATCGTCAATCTCGCCAGCGTCCGCGACCTTGCGGCCAAGCTGGCCCGCCCCGTCGATCCGCTGCGGTTCCGCGCCAACCTCTATGTCGAGGGCTGGCCGGCCTGGATCGAGAACGACTGGACCGGCCACGCCCTGCGGGTCGGGGCGGCGCGGGCCCAGGTGCTGAAGCCCATCGTCCGCTGCGCGGCCATCCATGTCGATCCGGTCACCGCGCAACGCGACATCGAAATGGTCAAGGCGCTGTTCGACCATTACGGCCACATGTTCTGCGGAATCTATATGAAGGTGGAAGAGGGCGGGACGGTGCGCGAGGGGGATGGGGTGGGGCTAGTCTAGCCCTGGCAATCGGCGCGTGGCGTCCATGTTCTGATGCAGAATTCGGACGATCTCCACCACACCGGCTTCAAGACGATAGAAGATGACGTGCGATCCGACGGGTCGCTTGCGAAAGGCGTGGTCAGGCGCCTCAAGCACGGTTCCGACGCCAGGGTGCTCGGCGATCAAGCCGATGGTGGCGCGCAGGTCATGAAGGTAGCTTGCGGCCCGCCGCGCACCCCAATGGTCGCGTGAGTAGTCCCAGATATCGCCGAGATCACGCCGGGCGCCGTGCGAAAGCCGATAGGCCTTCACTCCGCTAAGCTTCGCTTTCGCCTTGCAGCTTCTCCGCGATAAAGCCGTCGAAGTCGAAGTCGTGGATGAACCCGCTCGCCACGCCTTTGGCTAGTTCGGCTCTTAGCGCCGTCATACGCGCTTCCTGGTTCTCCAACAGACGCAGGCCCGCCCGCACGACCTCGCTGGCCGAGCCGTAGCGTCCTTCTCCGATCTGGCCTTCGATGAAGGTCTGGAAGTGGTCACTAAGAACGATCGAGGTATTCTTGCTCATCGGATCCTCCGAGCCACATATTACCAAAATCTGGTACCAAACTCAAACTCGCCCCGGCGCCGCCGACGCGCTAAGGAGCCGCCCATGACCCTGACCCTCGTCAAAGCCTGGACCGCCGCCAAGGAACGTCTGAAGACTGTTCAGATCGATCAGCCGGCGATCGACGCCCGCCTGCTGCTGGAAGTGGCCGCCGACGTCACGCGCACCGACATCATCACCGATCCCTACCGCGAACTGACACCAGACCAGGAGGCGACGCTCGACGACTTCCTGAACCGTCGCGCTCGGCGCGAGCCGGTCAGCCACATCATCGGCCGCAAGGGGTTCTGGAAGATCCTGCTGCAGGTCAACAAGAACGTCCTGACGCCGCGGCCCGAGACCGAGGTCATCGTCGACGAGGTGCTGAAGGCGTTTCCGGAGCAGATCAGCTTCAACATGCTCGACCTCGGCGTCGGCTCGGGCACGATCCTGCTGGCGGTGTTGGCCGAGCGGCCGGCCGGCAAGGGGCTGGGGATCGACGTCTCCGAGGAGGCCCTGGCCGTGGCGCGTGAGAACGCCGCCAATCTGGACCTGGCCGGCCGCGTGGCCCTGATGCGCGGCGACTGGACCAACGGACTGGGCGACGACAGCTTCGACCTGGTGGTCTCCAACCCGCCCTATATCGCCACCCACGTGATCGAGACCCTCGAGCCGGAGGTGCGCGACCACGAGCCGCGCCTGGCCTTGGATGGCGGTCCCGACGGCCTGGACGCCTACCGCTTCCTGGCCGGCGAGATCCTGCGGGTGCTCAAGCCCGGCGCGATGTTCGCCGTCGAGATCGGCTACGACCAGTCCGAAGCGGTCGAGACACTGTTCAAGGAAGCCGGCGGCCAGAACGTACGGACCATCAAGGACCTTTCGGTCCACGACCGCGTTGTCACCGGCACGAAATAGGCGGGCCGGCGAGAGGGTCGAAAAATCCCTTGGAAAGCCCGGCGTGAGGCGCTAGACGGATAAGGTCTCCTTCCAAAACGCCGGGTGACGGGAAAAGCGGTCGTCTTCGATGATCGCAAGGCTCCCCCGGCAGGCGCGAACGGCCCAACAGGCTGATCGCCGCGCCCGAACCGGGCGGAGGCTCTACGGAAACCAGCGTCTCTAGACAATCGAAGGCCGAACCGCAGGGTTCCACCCCGCTCGAAGAGACCAAACAGCCGGACGTGACATTGATCGCCGCCGGACAGGTTCAGAAGAGAACATGAGAGATTTCAAGGGCATGAAGCGCCAGCGCGGCCGCAATAATCGCGGCGGCATGGTGAGTGGCGGCAAGCCTCAGCAGCACAACGCCAACCGGGCCTTCGATTCGAACGGCCCCGAAGGCGTGAAGGTGCGCGGCGCCGCCCAAGGCGTTTATGAAAAGTACCAGCAACTGGCCCGCGACGCGACGTCGTCCGGCGACCGGGTTCTGGCCGAGAACTATCTGCAGCACGCCGAGCACTATTTCCGCGTGTTGCGGGCCATTCAGCCGAATCGCCCGGTCAGCGACATCATCGGCAAGGACGCCTATTCGGCCTACGAGATCGACTTCGAGGCCGAGCCGGAAGAACAGCCCGAGATCCCCGAAGTCGTCCAGACCGAGACCCAGGGCGACGGCGAGAACGGCAACGACGGCCAGACCAACGAGGGCCGCCGCGACCGCTTCGAGAACCGGCCGCGCGACGACCGGCCGCGGGACAACAATAACAATAACAACAACCAAAACCGAGACCGCTTCGACGGTCAGGGCCAAGGTGGCCAAGGCCAGGGTCAAGGCCGCCGCGACCGTTGGCGCGAACGCGACGAGCGTCCGCGCGACGACAACCGCCCGCGTGATGACCGCCCGCGTGATGACCGTCCTCGTGACGACCGGCCCCGGGAAGATCGGCCTCGTGATGATCGTCCGCCTCGTGATGATCGTCCGCCACGTGAAGAGCGTCCCCGTGACGACCGGCCGCGTGAGGAGCGCGCGCCGCGCGAAGATCGTTTCCGTGACGAGCGCCCTCGCGAGGACCGCGTCCGTGAAGACCGTCCCGCCGTCGTCGCCGAAGCCGTCGAGGCCGCGCCGACCGAAGCCCGCCGCGAGCGTCCGCGCCGCGAGCGCGCGCCCCGCGACCGTGATCCGATGGCGGTGATCGAGCCCCAGGCCACGCCGCTGACCAGCGAGGCTCCCTCCTCGCCGCTGCTGCGCAGCCAGGACGGCGATGTCAGCCACGCCCCGGCCTTCCTGGGCCGCAAGACGCCGCGCGCGGAGCCCGCCGCGGACGCCGGCCCGGTCTCGACCTCATCGGTGCTGGCCGCCGACGCCGAGGCCGCCCCGGCAAAGCCCAAGCGTCGCCGCGCCCCACGCAGCTTCGAAGGCGCCGCGCCTGGGTCGGACGACGCCTGACCGCCGTGCCGTGACCGCCATCGGCGTCTGATCCTCCGCCGCAGGCGGGGGATGATGCTGTGCCTGCCCGAGCGCCTGCGGCCGCCCCGCCGATGCGACGTGAGGGGTTGAAATGGCGGAAGCTTTGTCGCTAGGGATTTGGACCCTTTCGGAAAGACCGTCGGAGACCCCATGCGCCCGGTTCTGCTCCTCCCCCTCGCCGCCCTGACCCTGTCGGCTTGCGCCTATAATCCCGAGTTGGGTCGCCAGCAGATGACCATCATCGACGACGCCAGCTTGGCCAAGGCCGGCGAGCAGGCCTGGAGCCAGGCCCTGGCGACCAGCAAGGTCAGCCCGGACAAGGCGGCGACCGCCCGGGTGCGGGCCGTGGGCCAGCGCGTGGTCGACGCGGCGGGGCTGGGCGGCCGGCCGTGGGACTATGCGGTCTTCGAGGATACAGCCCCCAACGCCTTCGTGCTGCCCGGCGGTCATGTTGGGGTCACCACGGGCCTGGTCAAGTTGGTCGACAATGACGACCAACTGGCCGCCGTGATCGGTCATGAGGCCGGTCACGTCGTCGCCCACCACGCCGCCGAGCGACAGTCGCAGACCGTGGCCTCGAGCCTGGTGCTGGGCGTTCTGGGGGTGGCGGCCGGCTCGTCAGACGCGGCGCGCGCGATCAACAGCTATGGCGCGACGGGCGCGAAGTACGGCTTCCTGCTGCCGTTCTCGCGCAAGCAGGAGTTGGAGGCCGACCGGTTGGGGGTCGATTTCATGCAGCGGGCCGGTTACCGGCCGCGCGAGGCGGTGGTGCTGTGGACACACATGCAGGCCCAAGGCGGTTCGAACAGCCCGCAGTTCGCCTCGACCCACCCGTCGGACGCCTCGCGGATCGCGGCGCTGCAAACATATATCGCCGGCCGCGGCTGGTGACGCTTGTGTGGCCCATCGGCCACACTACATCCCCTGAAGCCGCGTTGCGCTTGATCAAGGCGACGCGGCCGGATCCGCCGACATTGGGGATATCATGAAAATCGACCTCTATTCCGACCGCGCCAAGACCGCCGTGCAATCCGCTCAAAGCCTGGCGCTAGCCCGGGGCCATCAGCAGCTCGGCCCTGAACACCTGCTCAAGGTGCTGCTTGAGGAGAAGGACGGCCTCAGCCGCGCCTTGATCCAGAGCGCCGGCGGGCGGCCCGACGCCGCCGACGCCGCGACCGACGCCCTGCTGGCCAAGACGCCGCGCGTCGACGGCGCGGGCGGCCAGCTGTTCATGAAGCCGGACACCGCACGGGTGTTTGACGCGGCCGAGACAGGCGCCAAGAAGGCCGGAGACGCCTTCGTCACCACCGAACGCCTGCTGATCGCCATCGCCAAGGAAGGCGGCGACGCGGCCAAGATCCTAAAGGACGCCGGCGCTAGCGCCCAGGGCCTGGAGACCGCCGCCGCCGCCGTTCGCAAGGGCCGAACCGCCGACAGCGCCTCGACCGAGGACGGCTATGACGCCCTCAAGCGCTATGCCCGCGACCTGACCCAGGCGGCTCGCGATGGCAAGATCGACCCGGTGATCGGCCGCGACGAGGAGATCCGCCGCACCATCCAGGTGCTGAGCCGCCGCACCAAAAACAATCCCGTCCTGATCGGCGAGCCCGGCGTCGGCAAGACCGCGATCGTCGAGGGCCTGGCCCAGCGCATCGTCGAGGGCGATGTGCCCGAAAGCCTGAAGGACAAGAAGCTGCTGTCGCTGGACATGGGCAGCCTGATCGCCGGCGCGAAATATCGCGGCGAGTTCGAGGAGCGGCTCAAGGCCGTGCTCGGCGAGGTCACCGCCGCCGAGGGCTCGATCATCCTGTTCATCGACGAGATGCACACGCTGGTTGGGGCCGGCAAGAGCGAGGGGGCCATGGACGCCTCCAACCTGCTGAAACCCGCCCTGGCGCGCGGCGAGCTGCACTGCGTGGGCGCCACCACGCTGGACGAGTACCGCAAGCACGTCGAGAAGGACGCCGCCCTGGCGCGCCGGTTTCAGCCGGTGTTCGTCGGCGAGCCCACGGTGGAGGACACCGTCTCGATCTTGCGCGGGCTGAAGGAAAAGTACGAGGTGCACCACGGCGTGCGGATCTCGGACTCCGCCCTGGTCGCCGCCGCCACCCTGAGCAACCGCTACATCGCCGACCGCTTCCTGCCGGACAAGGCCATCGACCTGATGGACGAGGCCGCTAGCCGGGTGCGGATGGCGATCGACTCCAAGCCCGAGGAACTGGACGAGATCGACCGCCGCCTGGTGCAGCTGAAGATCGAGCGCGAGGCGCTGAGCAAGGAAACTGACGCGGCCTCCAGGCAGCGCCTGGAAAACCTTGAAGTCGAAGTCGATGACCTGCAGTTCCGCTCCGACGAGATGACCGCCCGCTGGAAGGCCGAGAAGGACAAGGTCGGCGGCGCCGCCCAGGCCCGCGAGGCCCTGGACCGCCTGCGCGCCGATCTCGCCTCCGCTCAGCGGGCCGGCGACTTCGCGCGGGCCGGCCAGATCCAATATGGCGAGATCCCCGCCCTGGAGCGCCGTCTGGCGGAAGCCGAGAGCGGCGAGGGCGGGACCCAGAAGGCCCTGACTCCCGAGGTCGTCGACGCCGAGCAGATCGCCGCCGTGGTCAGCCGCTGGACGGGCGTGCCGGTTGAGAAGATGCTGGAAGGCGAGCGCGAGAAGCTGCTGAAGATGGAGGACGCCCTGCGCGGCCGCGTCGTCGGCCAGGACGAGGCGCTGGAGGCGGTGTCCGACGCCGTGCGCCGGGCCCGCGCGGGCCTGCACGACCCGTCCAAGCCGATCGGCTCGTTCCTGTTCCTGGGTCCGACGGGCGTGGGCAAGACCGAGCTGACCAAGGCCCTGGCCGAGTTCATGTTCGCCGATGAGCATGCGATCACCCGCATGGACATGAGCGAATACATGGAGAAGCACTCGGTCAGCCGGATGATCGGCGCGCCCCCCGGCTATGTCGGTTATGACGAGGGCGGGGCCCTGACCGAGGCCGTGCGCCGGCGGCCCTATCAGGTGCTGCTGTTCGACGAGATCGAGAAGGCTCACCCGGACGTTTTCAACGTGCTGCTTCAGGTGCTGGATGACGGCCGGCTCACGGACGGCCAGGGTCGGACGGTCGATTTCAGGAACACCCTGATCATCATGACCTCCAACCTTGGCTCGGAATATCTGGCCGGTCAGGAAGACGGTTCGGATGTGGAAGAGGTGCGGCCTCTGGTGATGAACACGGTGCGCGGCCACTTCCGTCCCGAGTTCCTCAACCGGATCGACGAGATCATCCTGTTCAAGCGGCTCTCCCGCGCCAACATGGGCGACATCGTCCGCATCCAGCTGCAACGGGTCGACAAGATGCTGGCCGAGCGTCGCATGACGCTGTCGCTGGATGCCGGCGCCCTGCAGTGGCTGGCCGACAAGGGCTATGATCCGGTCTATGGCGCGCGCCCGCTCAAGCGGGTGATCCAGAAAGACCTGATCGACCCAATCGCCAAGCGGCTGCTGGCCGGCGAACTGGAAGATGGCGGCGTGATCGCCGTAGGGACCGGCGACGGTGGCCTGGCGATCGGCAAGGCGACCCTGCAGTAGGCTTGCGAGGCTTCAGCGGGGCGGACGTGATCATCGTCCGCTCCGCTGAAGCATTTTTCGAGCGAAGTGGTTCCGGTTCGCGTGAAGAAAAATGCGTCAAAACAACAGATTAGAGCTCACGGCCTGACGCAGTCAGGTCGGGAAATGCTCTAGCGAGCCGCAGCATCTCGTACGGCGAGGAAGACCCGCCGGCCCCGAACGACACTCCCGGCGGCCGCGCCCAGAACCAGCGCGCGGTGATCCAGGTCCTGGGCGAGATCATATCACCAGATCTCCTCCGGGAGCGGGTTTCAGGAGGCCGCCTGAGCCGCCGCGATCAGGGCGTCGTCGATCTCGGCGGCGCGCTTGGCGGCCGGCCGGGCGCTGATCCCGGCCCAATAGGCCTCGAACGCCGGGCGCTTCTCGATCGAGCCGAACATCATGCCCCAGCCGATCTGCGAACCGACATAGACGTCGGCCGCCGAGAACCTGTCGCCGGCGATGTAGGTCTTGCCGGTGACCGCCGTCTCCAGAGCGTCGAGCGTGTCTTCCAGGCAGCCATAGCCCGCCATGGGCTTGCGATCAGCGGGAACCTCGAAGCCGAGCGACTTGTTGGTGACTGCGGATTCCACGGGCCCGCAGGCGAACATCAGCCAGCGATAATAGGTCCCGCGCTCGGGCGAACTCACGGGTGGGGCCAGGCCCTTCTCAGGGAAGGCGTCGGCCAGGTAGGCGCAGATCGCCGCGCCCTCGGTGATCGTGACGCCGCGATGGGTGATGGCCGGCACCTTGCCCATCGGGTTGATGGCCAGATAGGCGGGGGCTTTCATTGACGAGGCATAGTCGAGCACCTCGGTGCGATAGGGCGCGCCGACTTCCTCGAGCATCCAGCGGATGACCCGGCCACGCGACATTGGGTTGGTGTAGAAGACGATTTCGTCGGTCATGGCGGCCTCCGTGGAACGAGGCGCGATCCTAGCGCGCGGCCTCGGCGAAGCAATCTCGACGATCGGTGCTATCCGATCTTCGCGCCGTTTCAGGTGGCTTGGAGCGCGGCTCATCGCCGCGTGCCCAAGGTTGCATCCTCGGAAATCCCGAACCCGACTTCAGTGCTCGAACCGCTTGCTAGAGCATTTCCCGACCTGACTGCGTCAGGCCGTGAGCTCTAATATTTTGTTTTGACGCCCGTCTGACCGCGCACTCGCCCGCATGAGCGGAACCAGCCTCGCGGCCCCGGCGCGCGAAGGCACCCAGGCCTCAGCCCACCTTGGCGGACGCGTCCTCCGTCTCGCCCAGGCTCCTGGCCAGGGCCAGGATTTGGCGGCGTTGATGCAGGGGGATCTTCGGCACCAGGGTGGCCAGCTCGACCCCCTCGCTCGACATCATGAACCGCTGCAGGCTCTTTGTACGGCGCTCGTCGTGCATCTGCTCGTCGGTGGCGTTAGCCAGATCGACGACCGACAGGCCCTCGAAGAACCAAGCGACCGAAGCCTGCAGGGTCACGGCGATACCATAGAGCTTGGAGGCGCTGACCCGATTAGCGCCACGCTCGTATTTCTGAAGTTGCTGGAAGGTGATGCCAACGCTCTCGGCCAGTTGGGTCTGGCTCAGGCCCAGCGATTTGCGGCGCATGCGCACCCGCGCGCCCACGTGGATATCGACGAGGTGAGGTTCGTGATCGGCGGCCAAAGGCGTCTCCTCGGTCGGAGACACAACAGGCCTCCTTTCGCTTAGACGCCGGGGACGGGGCGCCCCCTCAAGCCAAGGTGGTTATTTTCTGTATACCGTGTTGTTTGGTCACAGGCCGATGTCGCTAGCCAAGCGGCTTTTGAGCCGGCGGACGGGTCACGGCGGCCACCGCGTGGTCGGCGTCGCTGGCCTGGCGCAGGGCGCGGAGGTCTTCGCTGATCCGGAAGATGGCGACGTAGAATTCGCAGAAGGCGCGCCAGAGCAGCACCATGGCCGCGGCGACCAGCAGGCCAGCGATCAGCACTGGGAAAGCCAGCAGCAGAGATTGTGGGCCAGGCTCCTTGAGGGCTAGGCCGACGGCGGCGCCCACCACGGAAAAGGCGAACAGCGCCACGACGCCCAGACCCGCCCAGTAGATCAGATGGATCACCGGTCCCGTGACGAGCCGGTCGAACGTCAGCAGGTCCCAGAACAGACCGTTCGAGCCGCGCGCGTTGGATTTGTTGGCCGGAGCCATCCGACACCCCTCATGTCAGCGGAAACACACCCGCCCGGTAAGCTGCATCGCTAGCAGCGTGAAGCCCGCTCGGCAATGCCGAGCGGGCTCCGGACCGTCTATCGCCGCACGCCTGGCTTATTGCGGCTTGGCGCCGGCCAGGGTGGCGTCGATCTGGGCCTTGGTGGCCGTGGTGGCGAGACTGCCGTCGGCGCCCGCGCTGAAGCTGGCCTTGGGCAGGGCAAACTTCTTCTCGCCGCTGGTCACGACCACATTGGTCGAACCGTCAGCGCCGGCCGATGCGCCGGAGATGACGCCCACCACTGCGCCGGAAGGATCCTTCACCGCCGAGCCGACCTTCAGGTCGAGGGCCACATTGGCCGAGGACGGCGTACCCGCCGCGTCGGCGTCAGCCGCAGTGGTCGAGGTCGTCGTGCTGCTCGTGGTGGATTGAGCCGGCGCGGTGGCCGAAGGCATGGCCGGCGCGGCGGTTGTCGCCTTGGCCGGGGCCGTCGTGGTGGTGGTGGTCGATGAGGTCGTGGCTGGCGGCAGCTGCGTCGGATTGGTCGGCGCGGCCGGGGCCGTCGATTGGGCGAATGCAGCGCCAGCCAGCGAAAGCGTCGCGGCGGCGGCGAACATGGCGATCTTGGTCTTCATGGTTTTGCGCTCCGTCTTGCAGGCCCCCGCCTTGCCAAACAAAACGCGACCTAATCAGTCACGGTTCCGAAATAGTCGGTAACAGAGCGTGACCATTTCGCGGCGAAATGTGGCGGCCTGAGGTTGAGCGCCACAATCTGGATAGGGCGTGGGTTGGGACGGGGAGGCGCGCATGCGCGCGTCCCCAATCGTGGAGCGGCGATCGCCCCTAAACCATGCCCACCGTGCGCAGACGCGCACGCGGATGGATCTCGTTCTGGCTCATCACCACGGTCTGGCCGCGGAAGCGCTCGATGATCGAACGCACATAGGGCCGCACGCCGGGGCTGGTCAGCAGCACGGCGCTGTCGCCGCCCATGGCCGCCTGGTCGAAGGCGTCGCGGACGCCGCGGATGAAGTCCTGCAGTCGCGAAGGGGCCAGGGCCAACTGCTTGTCCTCGCCCGAACCAACCAGGGCCTCGGCGAAGGCCTGCTCCCATTCGGCCGACAGGGTGATGATCGGCAAGCTGCCGTCCTCGCCGCGATTGGACCAGCACAGCTGACGCCCCAAACGGGCGCGCACCTGCTCGACCAGCTGGGTCACCGAGGCGGTGTGCGGCGCGGCCTCGCCGATCCCTTCCAGGATCTGCGGCAGGTCGCGGATCGACACGCGTTCCTTGAGCAGGGCCTGCAGCACGCGCTGGATGGTGGTGGCGCTGACCACCGAGGGGATCAGGTCGTCGACCAGCTTCTTCTGGCCCTCCGGCAGGTCCTTCAGCAGCTTCTGCACCTCGGCGTAGGAGAGCAGGTCGGTCATGTTCTCCTTGAGGATCTCGGTCAGGTGCGTGGTCAGCACGGTGGCCGGATCGACGATGGTGTAGCCGCGGAAGGTGGCCTCCTCGCGCATCGCCTCTTCCACCCAGGTGGCGGGCAGGCCAAAGGCGGGTTCGCGCACGTGCTCGCCGGGCAACTCCACCTGGCCGCCGCGCGGGTCCATGGCCATCAGGCAGCCCAGCCGGACCTCGCCGGCCCCGGCCTCCATCTCCTTGATGCGGATCGCGTAGCCCTGGTTGGCCAAGCGCATGTTGTCGAGGATGCGGACCGGCGGCATCACGAAGCCAAACTCGGTGGCCAGGGTCTTGCGCAGGGCGCGGATCTGGTCGGTCAGCTTGCGGCCGTCCAGGTCGTTGATCAGGGTCAGCAAGCCGTAGCCCAGCTCGATCTTGACGTCGTCTATGGCCAGGGAGGCGCTGATTGGCTCCTCCTCCGGCTCGGCCGAGCCCTCGGCCAGGGCGGCCATGGCGGCGGGGTCGAGCGGCTTGGGCTGCTTGGCCGTCATGGCGCGGCGATAGGCCAGATAGCCCGACCCGATCGACAGGGCGGCGAACGGGATGATCGGCATGCCCGGGATCAGGGCGATGACGCCGGACGAGGCCGAGACCATGCCGAGGGCCACCGGGTTCATGGCCAGCTGGGTAATCAGGGCGGCGTTGGCGCTGCCTTCGACGCCGGCCTTGGAGACCACCAGGCCGGCGGCGATCGAGATGATCAGGGCCGGGATCTGACTGACCAGGCCGTCGCCGATGGTCATCAGGGTGTAGCTGGCCGAGGCCTCGCCGATCGGCATCTTGTGCTGGACGACACCAATGAGAATGCCGCCGATGATGTTGATGGCGGTGATGATCAGGCCGGCGACGGCGTCGCCCTTCACGAACTTGCTCGCGCCGTCCATGGCGCCGAAGAAGGTGCTTTCCTGCTCCAGATCCTTGCGGCGCTGCTTGGCGGTGTCCTGGTCGATCAGGCCGGTCGACAGGTCGGCGTCGATGGCCATCTGCTTGCCGGGCATGGCGTCGAGCGTGAAGCGGGCGGCGACTTCGGCGATCCGGCCCGAACCCTTGGTGACGACCATGAAGTTGACCACCACCAGGATGATGAAGACGATCACCCCGATGACGAAATTGCCCTGCATCATCAGGTTGCCGAACGCCGCGATCACCGCGCCGGCCCCGTGCGAGCCTTCCTGGCCATGGCCGAGGATCAGGCGCGTCGAGGCGATGTTCAGCCCCAGCCGGTAGAGGGTGGCGACCAGGAGCACGGTCGGGAACGAGGTGAATTCCAGCGGCTTCTTGATCAGCACCGCAGTCATCAGGATCAACACCGAGCCGGTCAGCGAAATGGCCAGCAACAGGTCCAGCACCATCGCCGGGACGGGGATGATCAGCAGGACGATGATGCCGACGATGCCCAGGGCCAGGCCCATTTCGCCGCGCAGGATCCCCGCCCACAGCGAGCTGGCGCTGGGCATGGAAGAGGCGGTCTTGGGGACGGCGGCGTCAGCCATGCAGATCCTGGGTCCGGTGGAGGCCCCGATCGCGATGAAGCGATTTGCGGGGGGCCGCCACGTCCTTAGTGAAAGTTAGCCATGTCGGGCGCCGGACCGATGGTCGCGGCCCTCCGACAGGGCCGGCGAACTCGACGGCTAGGCGGCGTTGGTCACGCCGCCCTGGGGCGCGGGTACGGCGACGCCGGCTTCGGAATATTCCTTCAGCTTGTTGCGCAAAGTGCGGATCGAGATGCCCAGGATGTTGGCCGCGTGCGTGCGATTGCCCATGCAGTGCTCCAGGGTGTCGATGATCAGGGTCTGCTCGACCTCGGCCACCGTCGAGCCGACGAAGGTGCGCGAGATGGCGTCGGCCGCCATCTGGGCGCCGCGGGCGACTAAGGTGTCGGGGGCCGGGGCCAAGGGCTGGCCATCGGGCAGGCGGATGGCGAATTCCTCGATCTCCGAGCCCGGCGACAGCAGCACCGCGCGGTGCATGGCGTTTTCCAGTTCCCGCACATTGCCCGGCCAGCGGTGGGCGATCAGCCGACGCTTGGCCTCGGCCGAGATCGGCTTTTCGGCGACGCCATTGGCGGCCGAATACTTCTTCACGAAGTGCTCGCACAGGGTGATGACGTCGCCCGGACGCTCGCGCAGCGGCGGCAGGCGCAGGTTCACGACGTTGAGGCGATAGAGCAGGTCCTCGCGGAACGAGCCGTCCTTCACTGCGGCCGTCAGGTCGCGGTTGGAGGTGGCCAGGATGCGGATATCGACCTTCACCGGCTTGGAGCCGCCGACCCGGTCGATCTCGCGTTCCTGAATGGCCCGCAGCAACTTGGCCTGCAGGCGGGTGTCCATCTCGCTGATTTCATCGAGCAGCAGCGTGCCGCCATTGGCTTCCTCGAACTTGCCGATCCGGCGGGCCAGGGCGCCGGTGAAGGCCCCCTTCTCATGGCCGAACAGTTCGCTCTCCAGCAGGTTTTCGGGGATGGCGGCGCAGTTGACGCTGATGAACGGCGCCTTGGCCCGACGCGACTTGGCGTGGACATAGCGGGCCATGACCTCCTTGCCCGAGCCGCTTTCGCCGGTGATCAGGATCGAGGCTTCTGACGCCGCCACCTGGTCGGCCAGGCGGATGACGTCGCCCATGGCCGGATCGCGGACGATCATCGGACGGTTGTCGTCGGTGACGGCGGCTAGCACGGCGGCGATCAGCTCGGCGTCCGGCGGCAACGGGATGAACTCTTTCGCCCCGGCCTTGATCGCGGCGGCGGCCTTGACCGGATCGGCGTCGACCCCGCAGGCCACGACCGGCACCCGGATCCGCTCGGACTCGTTGGCGGCGATCATGCCGGCGATGTCGAGCGTGTAGTCGACCATCAGCAGATCGGCTCCCTGCCCGGCGCGCAGCGCATGCGTAGCCGCTTCCGTGGTCTCGACATGCGAGACCTTGGCCCCGGTGTTCATCGCCATCTTCACGGCGACCGAGAGCTGTCCGTTCAGTTTTCCGACGACCAGGAGGCGCATCGTTTTCTCTCCGTTGGGGCTTTGCCGCCCCTAACCCCGCTGAAGAAGGGGCAGTGCAACTGTTTAAGCGGTAGTCGACGTCGCTTGGCCTTAGCCGGCGGCGTCGCCGTCCTTGATGATTTCCGTCATGGTCACGCCCAGGCGCTCGTCGACGACGACGACCTCGCCGCGCGCCACCAGGCGGTTGTTCACATAGATGTCGATCGCCTCGCCGACCTTGCGATCGAGCTCCAGGATGCTACCGGCCGTCAGCTGCAGCAGCTGCGCCACCGACATGTGGGCCCGGCCCAGCACTGCGGAGATGTTGACGGGGACGTCGAACACCGGCGCCAGGTCCGCCGCGATCTTGTCGGACATCTCGACCGGCATTTCGGAGGCCAGCATGCTGCCGCCGAATTCGTCGAGGGTGAGATTGTCTTCGGACATCGGGGTCAGCTTTCGCTAGCGGGAAGCAGGGGTTCGGCGTGGAGACCCTCGGCCGCGATGGCGGCTTCGAGGGCCTTTGTGACGCGGGCGGCCGCGTCTGCGGGGTTGAAGGCCGCGCGCCCGTCACCCCAGTCGAGGAGGAAGGCGGCGGGCGGGAAGTGGGCGTCGGCCCTCGCCAGGATCTGGCCGGGATAGCCAATGGCGTGGGCCGTAGTCTCCAAGGCCGCCTGAGTGCGCTCGACCAGATTCGGGGCGACGCGGACAGTCAGTTTCGGACTGGCCTCGACCTCGCGGGCCAAGGCGACCAGGGCCGCCTGGGTTGGGGCCTGCGGGAACTGGTCCAGGGCTGCGTCGGCGATGGCCCGGCCGCAGGCCAGGGCCAGCATCGCCGAGCCTTCGCGGTGCTCGTGGGCCACGGCGGTCAGGGTGGAGAAGGCCTCGTGCACGACCTGACCAACCTGGGCCAGGGCGGCGGCGGCCTCGCGCTCAGCGCGGGCCACAGCCGACTGCTCGCCCTCGGCGAAGGCCTGGGCCTTGGCGGCTTCCAGCTCTTCCAGCGTGAAGTTCTTCTGCACGCGAACCGGCGCGCTCATGCCGCCGCGATCGTCGAACACGGTGTCGAAGGTGAAGCGCTTGTGGGGGATGTCGGTCATTCAGCCATCTCCCTAGTAGATCAGTTCGTCTTCGGCGCCGGCCCCGGCCAGCATGATCTCGCCCTTGGCGGCCAGGTCCTTGGCGACCTGCACCATGGCGACCTGGGCCTGGTCGACGTCCTTCAGACGCACGGGGCCCATGCTCTCCATGTCCTCGCGCATGATCTTCGAGGCGCGTTCCGACATGTTGGAGAAGAACATCTCGCGCAGCTTGTCCGAGGCGCCCTTCAGGGCCAGGGCCAGTTGTTCCTTGCCCGTGGCGCGCAACAGGGTCTGGACGCCGCCCGGGTCGAGCTTCGAAAGGTCCTCGAACACGAACATCAGGGCGCGGATGCGCTCGGCGGCCTCGCGGTTGCGCTCTTCCAGGGCCGCGATGAACCGCGCCTCGGTCTGGCGGTCGAAGTTGTTGAAGATCTCGGCCATCATCTCGTGGCTGTCGCGCTTGGAGGTGCGCGCCAGGTTCGACATGAATTCGGTGCGCAGGGTCTGCTCGATCTTGTCGAGGATCTCGCGCTGCACCGGCTCCATCCGCAGCATGCGGGTGACGCATTCCAGGGCGAAGTCCTCAGGCAGGGACGCCAGAACGCGCGCGGCGTGGTCGGACTTCACCTTCGACAGAACCACGGCGACGGTCTGCGGATATTCGTTCTTCAGATAGTTGGCGAGCACCGCCTCGTTCACATTGCCCAGCTTGTCCCACATGGTGCGACCCGCCGGACCGCGGATCTCCTCCATCAGCTGGTCGACCTTCTCCGGCGGCATGAAGGCCGACAGCAGGCGCTGGGTTTGTTCGTAGGAGCCCATGATCGCGCCGGTCGAGCTCATGCCCGAGACGAATTCAACCAGCAGCTCCTCGACGACCGACGCCGAGATCGAGCCCAGGCCGGCCATGGCCTGTGAGACTTCCTTGATTTCCTCGTCGTCCAGGGCTTCCCAGATCGCGGTGTGGTCCTCACCCAGGGCGAGCAGCACGATCGCGGCCTTCTCGGGCCCGGACAGCTTCTTGACGTCGGTGATCGCGCCCTTGGCCATTATTCGGACTCGTGCAGCCAGGTGCGCAGGATCGCGACGGACTCGTCAGGATGTTTTTCGACGAACTCCGACACCCGCTTGATCGACGAGGCCTTCACCTGGCCCTCGATCTTGGCGATGTCGATCCGGTTGTCCATGTCGCTGGCCGGACCGGCGATGGCGATCGCCTCGCCCGACTGGTCGATGACCACTTCCTGGGTCGAACCGTCAGAGAGGGTGACCATGCGGGTCACCTGCGGCCCGTTCAGGGCCATGCCCAGCGGGGTTGGCGGAGGACCCATCAGGCTCTTGAGGAACGGCCGGACCGCGAAGAGCAGGATCAGCAGCGCCACGACCGCTAGCACGCCGAGTTCGGCGATCCGCATGATGTCGTTCTTGTCAAAGCCCGCCATCAGGCCGGCCTTGCCCAGACCCTGGTCCTCGGGTTGCGGGAAGGCGACGTTGACCAGGGAGACCTGGTCGCCGCGCGCGGCGTCGTAACCGACCGCGGTCTTCACCATCTGGTCCAGCTTCGCCATTTCCTCGGCGCTGCGCGGGGTGTAGGCGCCCAACTTGCCGTTCTTGCCGGCGGGGGCGGTCATTCCGTCGATGGCCACCGACACAGCCTGCTTGGTCACCTGACCCGGCTCCTGGACGGTGGTCTTGGTGGTTTCGCCGATCTCGTAGTTGGTGACGCTCTCGTTGCCGGCCGACTTGGAGCCCAGCGGCTGGAAGCCGTTCGGGGTCTGGCCGGGGATGTTCTGGGTCGAGGTGACGCCGCCGTTGTCGTCGTTCTTGTTCTCGCTGGCGCTGTTCTCGTTGGTGCTTTCCGAGCGGATGACCTGGCCGTCCGGGTCGAACTTGCGCTCCTGCATGGTGACCCGGCTCAGGTCCAGATCGGCGGTGACCTTGACGCGCGCCTTGCCCGGACCGAGCACGCCGTCGAGCATGTCCTGCACCGTCTTTGCGATGCGGGCCTCGGCCTCGCTCTTGGCGTCCTGGGCGGCCTTGCCAGCCAGGCTGTCGTTATTGCCGGCAGACAGGGTCTTGCCGTGCTGGTCCATCACGCCGACGGCTTCGGGCTTCATGCCCGAAACCGAACCGGCCACCAGGTTCTGGATGGCGCGGACCATGTCGGCCGAGGGCTCGCGGCCCATGCTGATGCTGACGGCGGCGGTCGGTTGAGCGGCGTCTTCCTCGAAGAGCTGGCGCTTGGGCATGACCAGGTGGACGCGGGCGGCGCGCACGCCGTCCCAGCCCTGGATCGTGCGTTCGAGCTCGCCCTGCAGGGCGCGCTGGCGGTTCAGCTGCTGGACGAAGTCGGTCTGGCCCAGGGCGCTGCCGGTGTCGAAGATTTCGTAACCGACCGACCCGGAGGTCACGAGCCCCTTGGTGAAGATCAGCTGGCGGGCGGCGTTGACCTTGTCGCGGGCGACATAGATCGTCGAGCCGTCGCTCTTGGTCTCGTACTTGATGCCGGCGGTGTCGAGCGCCTGAGTGGCGGCGGCTGATTCCTTGGGATCGACATTGGACAGCAGCAGCTCATTAGGCTGCTTGCTCATCATCAGCATTACGGCCGCGATCACGGCGATCGCGCCAGCGGCGACGCCGATCAGGGCGGCCAGACGGCCGACGCCAAATCTCTGAATCGCGCTCAGGAATCTATCCAACCTACGCCCTGCCCCGAAAGAGCGTCCCGATAGGACGCCAGCTGCGCACCGAAGCACGCCGTCGCTAGGCAGGATTTACCCAGTGCAAGGTAAACGGGTCGTTTACAAAGGGCCCTGGCAAGCGCCGCCACAGGCGCCAAAAGGTCGCGGCCGCGCCCCAGGGGACGCGGCCGTTGATCTATCTCATGGAAGGCTGACAAGAGGCGAAGCCCTTGCACGCCATGGCCATCCAGTCCCGCGGCTAGAGCATTTCCCGACCTGACTGCGTCAGGCCGTGAGCTCTAATCTCCTGTTTCGACGCATTTTTCTTCACGCGAACCGGAACCACTTCGCTCGAAAAATGCTCTAGCGATACTGCTGAAGCCGGGTCGTCCGAAGACCCGCCAGACCGTGCCGTTCGATCGATTGCTGCCAATTGAGGAACTCCTCATTGGTCAACTTGTACCGATCGCACGCCTCGTCGAGCGAGAGCAGACCACCGCGGACTGCGGCGACCACCTCGGCCTTGCGCCGGATCACCCAACGTTGGGTTTCCGGAGGCGGCAAGTCGGAGAGAGTTAGTGGCGCGCCGGTCGGACCGATCACGTACTTCTCACCCCGGCTGTTCGTGCGCTGCTGCTGCAACATGGCTTTACGCCTTTCCCACAACCATCACTGTTGGAGAGGAATATAGGCGCCGGGAAATAACATCGGCTTAATTCCAATAGTAAAGAAAGGCTGAAACATATGACTTTCTCCCTGCTCCAGTGATGTCTCAATTCGACACAGGCTAATTAAAGTCGGTTAAGACCTGTAATTACCGCTTAATGCTGAGAAGTTCTTCCAGCATCTGATCGGCTGTAGTGATGATCTTCGACGAAGCCGAGTAGGCTCTTTGTGTCGTGATCAAGCCGGTGAACTCTGTCGACAGGTCGACGGTCGAGGCTTCGAGGGTGGACGGAGCAATCGAGCCCGCGCCGCCACCGCCCGGAGTCTTCAGGCTGTAGGTGCCGCTTTCGTTCGTGACGCGATACGCATTTCCGTTCACCCCCTTCAATCCGTTGGGGTTCGAGAAGGTCGCGATCGCCACCTGTGCGATCCGGCGGGTCACGCCGTTGTCGAAAATCGCCGAGACATAGCCTTTGTCGTCGACTTCGATATTGGTCAGATTGCCGAACGCGGTGCCGTTGGTGTTCACCGACTGGACGACCGACTGGCTGTTGTACTGGGTCAGGCCGCCGGCGGCGTTGGCCAGGTCGACCTGCAGGTTCTGGGCGTCGATGCCCAGGCCGTCGGCCCAGCGCGGCGTCGAGGTGGTCACTGTCGGGTCGGACGCGCCGATCGTGATCGCCGTCGGGGTGATGCCGCCGAACAGGTTGCCGACCGAGGCGAGCTTGCCGTCGGTGGTGAAGGTCACCTTGCCCGACGCGATCTGGCCATTGGCGTTGTTGTCCAGGTCGCCCGGCTTGGCGCGCAGTTCGGCGAACCATTCATTGGGGCCCGGACCCTTCAGCAGCGACAGGGTGATGGTGCGCTGGCCGCCCTTGGAGTCGGAGACCGGAATCTGAATCTCGAAGTCCGGCTTGACGCCCGTGGTGTTGTCCAGGGCGTAGTCCGACATCGAGCGGGTGGTCGGGTCATAGGCGCCGCTGGCGATGGCGTCGGCCTTGGTGTTCAGGCCCATCTGGGTCTGGGTGACGGTGACGCCGGGCGCGACGGTGATGTTGGGGGGCGTGCCCGGCAGGGTGGTCGACAACAGGTTGCCGGTGACGGGATCGAAGGTCGCCGTGCCGGTCGAAACCGCGACGCCGGCCTTGCGGATTTCGACGCTGTACTGGTTACCCGCGCCCGTGGGGCTGTAATAGATCGAGTAGTTGGCTGTGCCGCCGCCGCTATCGACCACAGCGGTCTTGGTGGCGGCCGCATTGGCTGCGGCGGACACTGGCTGCTCGGAGCGCAGGTTGGCGTTGACGCCAATACGGGTGGTTTTCTCGGCGGTGCCGCCGACCGTGCCCACATTGATCGACGACAGTTGCGTCAGGTCCGACGGATCGGGGGTGATCGTGCCGGTCACCGGATCGGCCAGCCAGCCTTGCAGATAGAGGCCGGCGTCGTTCTTCAGATAGCCCAGATTGTCCAGCTGAAACGAGCCGGCGCGGGTGAACGAGCGCGTATCGGTGGCGGTCAGGCCTTCCGGCTTTTCGGTGCCAACGAAGAAGCCCGAGCCGGCGATCGACAGGTCCAGGTTCGAGCTCGTCGACTGGGTCAGGCCTTGCTGGCTGACAAACTGGTGCGTTTGGGCCTTCACCCCGCCGGCGCTGTAGGTGGCGCTCTTGCTCTGCGCGGTGACGAGCGTCGAGAAGTTCGCCGAACTGCGCTTATAGCCAACCGTGTTGACGTTGGCGATGTTGTCCGAGATCGCGGCCAGGGCCGACGAGTTGGAGATCAGGCCCGAAACGCCCGAGAGCATGGCGCTGTTGATGCTCATGACTGTATTCCTGCGATGAAGGTCAATGGGTTGAGGGGTTCAGCGCGGTTTGCGTTTGGGCGCTCCGGGGAGGCCGCGACGGCGTCATTCTGACGCCCATTCATGGGTGGCGACGTGTCAGGTCGTGGCGGTGGCGACCGGGGCGTTGGTGACCCCGATCACGGAGTCCAGCGGCACCTTGGTGTCGCCGATCCAGACCATGTTGGTTCCGCTTTCGTTGGTGACCTTGGTGACGACGCCTTCGATACGGCCTTTGGCCGTTGTCGGGATGGCCGAGCCGGCTGCGTCGGTGGCCGTGACCTTGATGGTGTAGGCGCCGCCGTCCGGCTGCTTGACGCCATCGGCGCTCTTGCCGTCCCACTTGAAGGTGTGGTCGCCGCTGGCCATGTCGTCCGGCAGCACGGTGGCGATGACCTTGTCGAACTTGTCGAGGACCTCGATCTTTACGCCGGTGCCGCCGCGGCTCTGGGTGTAGCTCCAGCTGGCCTCGCCGCCCTTGAGCACCGACTTGGCGGTCTCGGCGGTGACCTGCTTGCCCATCAGGTTGACGCCTTCGCTGATGCCACCCCCGGAATTCATGCCAACCAGGGCGGTCAACAGCTCGTTGGTCACCAACTGCTGTTCGACGCCGGTCATCTGGGTGATCTGGCTGGTCATCTGGGCCGTGTCGGTCGGCGCCAGCGGATCCTGGTTCTTCAGCTGGGTGGTCAACAGCTTCAGGAAGGTTTGCTGGTTGCTGGCGAGCGACGTCCGCGACGTGTTGATCTTGTCGGTGGCGGTGTTGCTGGTGGTGTTGGTAGCGGCGACGGCCATGGCGGTCTCTCCTAGATTTTCACGTCGACGCCGCTGCGCTCGGCGACGCGCAGGCCGGGCAACAGGGCGGACGGAGATATGGTGGGCAGGTCTTCGCCAAGCGCCGATTGGAAGGCGCGGCCGTTGAAGGCCTGACGGCCGTTCTCGCCGCCCTGGAAGTTGAAGAAGGCGTTCTGGTTCTGGCCGCCGTTCTGGCTCGACGTGTCGAAGCTCAGGGCGGTGTCGGCGACGATGAAGCCGGCTTGGGCCAGGGCCTGGCGCAACTCTCCCGACTTGCCGCGCATGTCGGCGGCGGCTTGCGGGTTGTCGAAGTTCAGGGCGGCGGTCAGCTTGCCGTCCTTGGCGATCTCGATGCGCACATCGACGCGACCCAGGCCTTCCGGCTGCAGCACGACGTCGAAGCGGCTGGTCTTACCCAGCTGGGCCTTGCCGGTGATCTCGGTCGTCAGGTGACTGACCGTCTCCGGCGTCACGGCGGCCTTGGCCAGCGTCGCGGCGATCGGGGCGGGCGCCGGCGCGGCGGTGGTGCCTGGCGCGACGAAGGTCGGGGCCGAAGCGTCGGGCGCCGCGGCCGGCGCGGCCTCGGCCAGGGCCGCGCCCTGGGCGCCGCTCTTGTCCTTGCCGGTGTCGGCGTCGCCTTGACCGGTTGTGGCGGCGTGGGCCGATTGGACCGCTTCGGCCAGGGTCGCCTCGACCGCGTCCTGCAAGGCGCCGGCGACGGTGTTGGTCGCGGCGGCGGCGGCGGGCGCTTTCTCCTCAACCGCCTTGACGATCTTGCCGCTGATCGAGGCGATCTCTGGAGCGATGACCTGGCGCGCCGCAGCCTGCGCGGCCTGCGCGGCGGCGGGCGGCGGCGGGATGGTGCCGGTGGGCGGGGCGAGGGCGGCGAGGGCGGCCTCGACGGTGTCGCTGACCGGTGTGGAGGCCGGGGGCGCGGCCGTCGCGGCGGCGCTGGCGGTCTTCGCCGCCGGGCCGGGGGTCGCCGCCTGGGCGACAGCAGCGGCGGCCAGGTCGATCGCCGAGGCGGCCGGCGTTTCCGGCAGGTCCGCAGCCGGCGCGGTCTCGGCCGGCGTGGCCAGGGCGGCGGAGACCGCGACCGGGGTCGTCGGCGCGGCGTCCGTGGCCAAGGTGAGGGCGTCGGCGGCGGTGGCGGCCTGGGCGGCGGCGGCGAGCGGGTTAAGCGCCGGGACCTGGGCGACCTGCATGGCGGCGATCAGGGCCGCGGCGGCCTGGGCGGCGGCGGCGGCTTGCCCGGCGGTGGCGTCGGCGACCCGGGCGTCCTTGACCCCGTCGGCGTCCGTCGTGTCGGCGGTCTGGTCCTGGCTGTCGGCAAGCTTGCCGTCGGCGTTGTCCTTGGAAGACGTCTTGAGCGTGTCGAGCTTGCCCGAGGTCTTGTCGGCCGCCTTGGTGTCGGGCGTCTTGCTTGACGCCTTGGCGTCGTTGGCGCGGTCGGAAGCCTTGTTGGCGACCTTTTCGGCCAACTTGGCGTCGGCGGCGCGATCAGCGGCCCGGTCGGCGGCGGCCTTGCTGTCCTGCAGCTTGGTGTCTCGCGGAGCGGCCTTGTCATTGGCGGCTGTCGCGCTTCCGGCTTGGGCCAGCAGCGCGCCGAAGCCTTCGGCCGTATCCTTGTCCTGCGTCCCGACGACGGGCGCCGGGATCGAGGGAACGGGAGTGGGAGCAGCGATCGCGTTCATGCGGCGGATGAAGTCCACGGTGAATGGCGGTTCCGAAAGGGACGCCTTGATCCGGTTCTCCAACAGCAACGGTCGGGCCAACTCGCCAAAATCATGCAACCTGTTGGTTTTACTCGCTTTAATGAAGCGTTTACCACTTCGGATAGACAGACCACGGCGCTTTTTGCCGGGCCAAACACGCTGAAAGGGGCGTGGCTTGCCGCGTCGCCCTGCCGCCCCCGCAGTTGGCGCCCTCCTTGCGGATAGGGTCGTGTCGCTCACGCTGCGTCAGGAACGGAACGCCATGAAATTCAATGGCTTGCACATGATCGAAGGGGTCGCCCCCCGCCACGCCCGGCAGTTTTCGCCGGGCAAGGCCGCGTCATGCCGTTCGTGGTTTGCCGAGTGGGCTGGAGAATAGCCGATGTCGTTGAACACCATCCTCAATATCGCGACCTCGGGCATGATGGCGGCCCAGACGGGCCTGCGCGTCACGTCCGACAACGTCGCCAACATCAATACGCCGGGCTATGTCCGCAAGACGATCGCCCAGTCGAACCTGGTGTCGAACGGCATGGGCGTGGGCGTCAATGTTGACGCCATCAAGCGCGCCACCGACAAGTTCATGGCCGCCGCCAGCCTGAACGGGGCGTCCGGCGCCGGCAAGGCCAACGCCATCGCTACCGCCATGGACAACGCCCAGAAGTTGTTTGGCGACCCCAGCGCCGCCAGCAACTACTTCTCGACGCTCGACGACGTCTATACGGCCTTCTCGGCTGCGGTCGCCGAGCCGTCCTCGACCCTGCTGCGCAGCACCGCCACGACCCAGCTCGACAATTTCCTCAGCGAGAGCAAGCGCATCACCGCGTCGCTGTCGGGCCAGATCACCGACACCGACAACCGCCTGGGCGCCGACGTCGATCGGGTCAATGACCTGCTCAAGCAGATCGACTCCCTCAACGTCGATATCACCCGCGCCAAGATGGCCGGCGCCGACGGCACCGGCTCGGAGAATATCCAGAGCGGCCTGATCGACGAGCTCTCAACCTATATGGACGTGCAGGTCAGCGACCGGGCCAATGGCGGCGTCATCGTCCGCTCGGCTGAAGGCGTCAGCCTGGCCGACAACGGCCCGGCGACCGTGACCTACAATCAATCGGGCCCGGCCAACGGCTATCTGACCGTGACCACCGCCAACAGCGGTGGACAGACCCTGCCGCTGTATGTCGCCAACGGCGAGATCCAGGGATTGCTGGAGCTGCGCAACAAGGAACTGCCAAACCTTTCGGACCAACTGGGCGAATTCGTCAGCCGGGCGGCCGAGGAATTGAACCGCGCCTCCAACGCCTCCAGCTCGGTCCCCGCCCCGGCCACCATGACCGGCAAGAACACCGGCCTGGATCCGGCCACCGCCTTCAAGAACTTCACCGGCAAGACCACCATCGCCGTGACCAACGCTGCGGGCGCGATCGTCCAGCGCGTCGATGTGGATTTCACCGCCGGGACGATGACGGTCAACGGCGCGGCCGGGCCGGCCTTCACCAACGCCAACTTCACCACTCAATTGAATACCGCCCTGGGCGGTACGGCCACGGCCTCCTTCGCCAATGGGTCGCTGAGCCTCAACACCACGCTCTCGACCAACGGCATCGCCATCGCCGACGACGCCACCACCCCTTCGACCAAGGCCGGCAAGGGCTTCAGCCAGTTCTTTGGCCTCAATGACGTGGTCCGCAACAGCGGCTACTCGCCCTACGAGACAGGCATGGTCGCCAGCGACCAGAGCGGCTTCGCGCCTGGCCAGACCATCACGCTTCGGATGACCGACACCGACGGCAGCCGTATCCGCGACGTGCAGGTGACCATCCCCACGGGGACGGGCACGATGCAGGAGACGATCGACGCGCTGAACTCGCGCAACAACGGCATTGGCCTCTATGGCGCCTTCGCCCTCGGCGCGAAGGGCGAGCTGAGCTTCACCTCCAACACCGCCTCGCCCGTCAGCCTGTCGGTCGTGGAAGACACCACCCAGCGCGGCGTCTCGGGTCCTTCGCTCAGCCAGCTGTTCGGCGTGGGCCTGAGCGAGCGCAGCACGCGGGGCGGCCTGTACAAGGTCGATCCGGCGATGAAGTCCGACCCGTCCAGGCTGCCGTTCGCCAAACTCAACCTGACCGTGGCGGGCGGCGCGCCTGCCCTGGCGGTCGGCGATGGCCGCGGAGCCCTGGCCCTGGCCAAGGCCGGCGACAGCCTCGCCAGCTTCGCCCAGGCCGGCGACGCGGCGGGGTCGAAGAAGAGCGTCCTGACCTACGCTGCCGATTTCAGCGGCTCGATCGCTCGCAAGTCGGCCGCCGCGATCAGCCGCAAGGAAGCCGCCGAGTCCGTCCAGACCGAGGTCAACGCCCAGCGCCAGTCGCAGGAGGGCGTCAATCTCGACGAGGAGCTCGTCAATCTCACCACCTTTCAGCAGGCGTTCAACGCCTCCGCCCGCCTGATCCAGGCGACCAAGGACATGTACGATGTCCTTGTCGGCATCGTTTGAGGTTAAGCCATGACCCGCGTCTCCACCTCCGGCAATTTCGGCGTGATGACCAGCAACCTGATGCGCGCGCAGGTTCTGCAGAACATCGCCGGCGAGCAGGTTTCCAGCCAGAAGAACGCCACCGACCTCAAGGGCTACGCCAAGAACGCGGAGGTGCTGACCGCCATGCGCTCGGCCCAAGCCAAGGTCGCCGGCTTCCTGGAGCAGTCCACCCAGGTCGCCAATCGCCTGGACATGCAGGACACCTCGATCGGCCAGATCTCGGACGGCATGCAGAGCGCGCGGGACTCGATCGCCAACGCCGTCGCCGCCGGCAGCGCCGAAACCATGATGCAGGCCTTGAGCGGCGCGTTTGGCGATGTGATCCAGGGGCTGAACGCCAAGTCCAACGGCCGCTACCTGTTCTCGGGCGCCAAGTCCGACACCCAAGCGACCACGGCCACCAGCATGCCCGACCTGACCGCCGCGGCCAGCACCGCCTCGCTGTTTCAGAACGACCAATACATCACCAGCAACCGCATCGACGACACCACCTCGGTCGACACCGGCGTGTTGGCCGACAAGCTGGGCACCGGCGTGTTCAACGCCTTCAAGCAGGTCCAGGCCTATGTCGACGTCAACGGCCCGTTCACCGGCAAGCTGACCCAGGCCCAGTCCACCTTCCTGTCCGGCCTGCTGCCCACCTTCGACGGCGTAAAGACCACCCTGACGACCGACCAGGCCAAGAATGGCCTCAACCAGGCGCGCTTCGACACCGCCAAGACCGACCTCTCCAACCAGGCCGACACCTTGAAGACCATGGTCGGCGGCATCACCGACGTCGACATGGCCGAGGCCATCACCCGCCTGGAATCCGCCAAGCTGGCCGTCCAGGCCTCGGCCCAGGTGTTCGCGTCCTTGCAGAACTCGTCGCTGCTGAACGTGCTGAAGTAGTCAAAGGCGCAGGACGCCCCCTCCGTCCGCATCGCGGCCACCTCACCCGCAAAGCGGGGGAGGTGGCCGCGATGCGAATACGCATCGTGACGGTGGCGGCGTCAGCGTTCCCTACACAACCTCGCAAAACGCAGCCCAAACCGCTATATGGCGGCGATGGACGCCGACATCGCCACCTTCGACACAGCCAAGACCGACCCCGCCATCCTCGACCGCGCCGTCGAGCAGGCGCGCGCGGCCGTCGGCCTGCCGGTCGGGACGCGGATCGTCGCGGCGATGTCGGGGGGCGTGGACTCCACCGTCACCGCCGCCCTGCTGGCCCGGGCCGGCTATGACGTGGTGGGCGTCACCCTGCAGCTCTATGACCATGGCGCGGCGATCACCAAGAAAGGCGCCTGCTGCGCCGGCCAGGACATCCTGGACGCCCGGATGGCCGCCGAGCGGATCGGCATTCCGCACTATGTTCTCGACTACGAGAGCCGCTTCAAGGAACAGGTGATCGAGGAGTTCGCCGACGCCTATCTGCGCGGCGAGACGCCGATCCCCTGCGTGCGCTGCAACCAGACGGTCAAGTTCCGCGACCTGCTGGATGTCGCGCGGGATCTGGGCGCCGAGGCCATGGCGACCGGGCATTATGTGCAGCGGACGATGACCGGCGGCGGCAACCGCCCGCAGCTGCGGCGTGCGGCCGATCCTTCGAAGGACCAGAGCTACTTCCTGTTCGCCACCACGGCCGAGCAGCTGGAATTCCTGCGCTTCCCGCTGGGCGGCATGCCCAAGAGCCAGGTGCGCCAGGTGGCCGCCGCCCTGGGCCTGACCGTGGCCGACAAGCCCGACAGCCAGGACATCTGTTTCGTGCCCGAGGGCAAGTACACCACGGTGATCGACCGCATCCGGCCGCACGGCGCGATCCCCGGCGACCTGGTCCACATCGACGGCCGCGTGCTGGGCCGCCACGAGGGCGTCACCCGCTACACTATCGGCCAGCGCCGGGGCCTGAACATCGCGGTCGGCGACCCGCTGTTCGTGGTCAGGATCGACGCCGACAAGCGCCAGGTGATCGTCGGGCCGCGCGAGGCGCTGCTGACCCAGGCGCTATCGCTGAAGGAGGCGAACTGGCTGGGCGCCGAGGACAGCCTGGAAGCCGCCGCTGCGGCTGGCGCGCCGATGCTGGCCCGCGTTCGCTCGACCCGCGAACCCGTCCCGGGCCATCTGGCCCTGGTCGATGGCCAGCCGCGCCTGGTGTTCGACGGGCTCGAAGAGGGCGTCGCCCCCGGCCAGGCCTGCGTGCTCTACGACCCCGCCGATCCCGAACGCGTGCTGGGCGGCGGCTTCATCGTGGCCACGGAACGGGCCCAGATCGCGCTATAGAATCGGTTCGATTCACAGCGAAACCGTCCTCCATTCTCCTCATCTTGGCGAAAGTCGGGATGAGGGGATTTGAGAGCGGCGATCTGAGGCCAGGACGCCATGCTTCGCACCATGCCAGCCTCCGTGCCCGGAACACCATTTCGACCTGACCGTTAGCGGCGCCCGCGCCCTCATGCGCGTTCAGGAAAGCAGACATCAAGCGGCGCCGGCTGGACCTGCCCAAGCTCATCGAGATCGCCTCGCGCCTTGGCTTTGCCGCGCGGGGCCTGGTGTATCTGGGCATTGGCGCCATCGTGTTGCTGGCCCGCCACGGATCGGACGCCCAGCGCCCAGCGCCCAGCGCCGAGGGCGCGACGGCGTGTTGCGCGCTTGGGCGGACTGGCCCCTGGGATACGTACTGATTACCGCCGTCGGCTGCGGCCTGGCCGCCTTCGCCGCCTGGCGTGTCCTGCAGTCGGTGTTCGACGCCGATCACCACGGGACCTCGCCCAAGGCCCAGGGGGTGCGCATCGGCCAGGCGGTCAGTGGCCTGGATTATGGGGGCCTCGCCCTGTCGGCCTTCGAGTTGCTGGACGTGTTCGAGGATTTCGATACCCGTGGGCCGTCACTCACGCCGCCGCGATGGCGACCGAGGCTTCCAGCGCCTCGCCGACCGTCATGGCCGGCTGGTCGTGGACCACGCGGGTCAGGTCGCGGCCTTCGACCATGGCTCCGCACGCCTCGCAAGCCAGGTGCGGGTGGAAGTCGTGGCCGCAGGTCTTGTGGACGAAGTGGACGGGTCCCTTGCCGACGCCATAGACGTGCTGGTCGCCCCATTCGGCCATGGTCAGCAGCACCGGCGACAGGGCGCGGCCCTTGGCGGTCAGCACATATTCCTGGCGCGGCGGGCGCTCGGAATAGCGGCGGGGCTCCAGCACGCCGTTGCTCACCAGGCTTTTGAGCCGCGCGGCCAGCACGTTTCGGGCCACGCCCAGGCGTTCCTGCCATTGCTCGAAGCGCTTCACGCCCTGGAAGGCGTCGCGCAGGATCAATAGAGTCCAGGGGTCTCCGACCACCTCAAGGGTGGCTGCGATCGAGCAACGTTCGTTGGTGTAGTCAGCGGTGCGGCCCATCACGCGAAGGTGAAGCCTTCCGCGGGGGAATGCAAGGGTTGCTTTTGCAGACGAACGACGTAGGTTTCTTAAAGCAATTGACTGTCTCAGTTGCCCCCTGCGGAGCGCGATAGTCGAAAGTGGAACCCGGTTTCGACGGCTATCGCGTTCCAACTTTTTGAATCAGAAATCGGCTTTGCCGATTTCTGCCTACGGCCAAGGACATCCGCTCCCATCGCCGGCCGCTTTTTGCGCGAGACCCTTGCGCCAGCCGCGCCCAAGGGGGTTTATTCCGCCACGAATTTCCAAGGCCGGAGTTTATCCATGTCCAATGTCTCTGATCCCGTCGTCATCGTCTCGTTCGCTCGCACGCCGATGGGCGGTTTCCAGGGCGCCTTGGCCGGCGCCAAGGCCACGGAGCTGGGCGCGACGGCCGTGAAGGCGGCGATCGAGCGGGCGCGCGTGTCGGGCGAACTGGTCGAGCAGATCTTCATGGGCTGCGTCCTTCCCGCAGGCCTTGGCCAGGCGCCAGCCCGCCAGGCGGCTGTGGGCGCGGGCCTGCCGCTGTCGGTCGAGGCCACGACGGTCAACAAGATGTGCGGCAGCGGCATGCAGGCCGCGATCATGGCCCACGACGCCCTGCTGGCCGGCAGCGCCGAGATCATCGTGGCCGGCGGCATGGAGAGCATGACCAACGCCCCCTACCTGCTGACCAAACACCGCGCCGGCGCCCGCATCGGCCACGACCAGATGTGGGATTCCATGTACCTGGACGGGCTGGAGGACGCCTACTCGCCCGGCAAGCTGATGGGCTCGTTCGCCGAGGACAGCGCGGCGGCCTATCAGTTCGACCGCGACGCCATGGACGCCTACGCCATCGCCGGCCTGGCCAAGGCCCAGCAAGCGGTGACCTCGGGCGCCTTCGCCGGCGAGATCACGCCGGTGACCATTGCCACTCGCAAGGGCGTCGAAACCGTCACGCAAGACGAGCAGCCGCTGAAGGCCGACGCCGCCAAGATCCCCACCCTGCGCCCGGCCTTCAGTCGCGACGGCGGCGTCACGGCGGGCAATTCCTCGTCGATCAGCGACGGCGCCGCCGCCTTGGTAATGACCCGCGAGAGCGTCGCCCAGCGTCTGGGCCTGCCGATCGTCGCCCGCGTCGTGTCGCACGCCGCCCACGCCCACGAGCCGGGCCTGTTCACCACCGCCCCCGTGCCGGCCATGAAGAAGGCCCTGGCCAAGGCCGGCTGGAGCGTCGCCGAGGTCGATCTTTTCGAGGTCAACGAGGCCTTCGCCGTGGTGGCGATGATCGCCCAGCAGGAACTGGGCATCGATCCGGAGAAGCTGAACGTCAATGGCGGCGCCTGCGCCCTGGGCCACCCGATCGGCGCCTCGGGCGCGCGCATCCTCTGCACCCTGATCGCGGCCTTGCAGGCGCGCGGCGGCAGGAAGGGCCTGGCGTCGCTTTGCATCGGCGGCGGCGAGGCCACGGCGATGGCGATAGAGCTGGTTTGAGCTGCTGACGGGGATACACACTCGTGCCGCGTCCGTCGCCAACAAGCCACGAGCCGTGGGATGAGTGTGTGTCCCCAACCGCACCCCGCATCCTCTTCTTATGATCCGCGTTCACCCCTGATGACCGACGCATTCAGCCATAACCCCGCCAAGAGCCGCTACGAACTGGAGGTCGATGGCCTGATCGCCTTCGCCGACTACCAGCGCAGCGGCCTTCGCCTGGTGATCGCCCATGTCGAGGCCGACCCCGCCCTGCGCGGCACCGGCGCGGCCGGACGCCTGATGGGCGAGGTGACCAAGACTGCCCGGGCCGAGGGCATGAAGATCGTGCCAATGTGCAGCTATGCCTCCGCCTGGCTGCGCCGGAACGATCCCGAGATGATCGCCGGCTAGAGCATTTTTCGAGCGAAGTGGTTCCGGTTCGCGGGAAGAAAAATGCGTCAAAACAGAAGATTAGAGCTCACGGCCTGACGCAGTCAGGTCGGGAAATGCTCTAGCCCCGGAACGCCTCGACCAGAGCCGCAGCGCCGAGTTTGGGCCGTCCAGCGTCGTCGAACGGCGCGGGGGCGTCGGTGGGGTGGGCCTTGCGCAGCCACGAGTCCCGGTCGCGCAGGCCCCATAGGGTGAAGGCGAAGCGTTGGCGCTCGGGCAGGGCCATGAAGGCCTGCGCGGTCTCGCCATAGACCGCCGCCTGGCGACGTTGCAAATCCGATCGCGACAGCAGCTTGTTCTCGGCCTCGCTCAGCGAGATGTCGAGTTCGGAGACGTGGATCGGCAGCCCCAGGCTGGCCAAGTCGCGCATCATCTCGCGAATCTTGCTGGGCTCGATATCGGCGGCGACATGCATCTGGGTTCCCAGGCCGGTCAGCGGCGCGCCGGAGGACAGCAGCCGTTCGGCCAGCTTCAGGAAGGTCGCGCGCTTTCGCGGATTGTATTCAAGATTGTAGTCATTGAGCAGCAACACGGCCTGCGGGTCTGCCTCGCGGGCGGTGCGATAGGCCAGGGCGATGTGTTCGAAGGCTCCCAGCTTCTGGGACCACAGGCTGTCGCGCCAGCCGTTACCGTCCTCGGCGACGGCCTCGTTGACCACGTCCCAGCCGACCACCTGGCCGCGATAACGACCGGCGACGGCCAGGATGTAGTTGCGATAGGCGTCGACGAACTTGATGCGGCTCTCGTCCAGCGCCTGGAAGGCCGGCGGGGCCTGGGCGTACCAGACCAGGGTGTGGCCCAGCAGGCCCATGCCGTGGGCGCGGGCGAAAGCGGCGATGCGGTCGGGGGCGTCGAAGCGGAAAGAGCCGTCCGGCTGGACGATGTACTCCATCTTCATTTCCCACTCTGGGGTCAGTTGGCTGACCTGGCGGGCCACCAGCCCGGCGAGCGCCGGGTCGTCCAGATGCAGGGCCTGGACGCAGGTTCCGATCCGGAAGGGCGCCATGGTCTTCAGCGGCGGCAGGTCCGCGGGGACGGTCTGGCTCTTGGCGCCGGGGCCGCAGGCGGACAGGGCCAGGGCGCCTGTCAGCACCGCGCGGCGGTCTAGGCGGTGCAAGCGCGACGGACCGGGACAGGCACATGTGCCTGTCCCGGGCTCCGGGCGCGGCGAATAGAGGCTGTCAGCGCTACCGCCCACCGGCGGCGATCCTGCGCAGGCCCAACTCGTCGAGGGCGGCGCTCTCCAGCTTGCCGACCAGCTTGGCCTTGGCGAGCTTGGCGGCCTCGGCGACGTGTTCGTATTTTTTGAGGTTCTCGAAGGCCATGGCCAGGGCGTCGCGCGCGCCGGTTTCCTCGATCAGGGTCTGGTCGATCTCCAGCAGGGCCTGGTCGCGGCGGATCTTGAACCCCTGGCGAAAGCCGATCATGTACCACCCGGCCTGGATGTCGCCCTGGGCGCCCAGGGCCTCGGCCTCGGCCTCGGCGTCGAGCGACGCGACCCGCATCTCGGCGGTCTGGCGACGATCGACGATCTCGGACAACCGCTTCTGAAGCGTCTCCACCTCGTGGTTCGAGATGCGGATCAGGGAGTCGGCCCACTTGGTCATCAGGCGGCGTCACTTTGCAGGATATGGGCGAGATAGCCGAAGCTGTCGTCGAGGCTGGTGGCCTCGTCCTTGTCCTGGCCCAGGAAGGCTTCCACGGCGGGGTTCAGGCGGATGGCGCGGTCGATGACCGGGTCGGCCCCGGCCCGATAGGCGCCGATGCGGATCAGCTCTTCCATGTTGGCGTAGGCCGACATGGTTTGGCGGGCCGTCTTGACGACCTCGCGCTCTTCCAGGGTCTGGCAACCGGGCATGGTCCGACTTATGGACTTGAGCACGTTAATGGCGGGAAAACGCCCGCGTTCGGCGATGGCCCGTTCCATGACGATGTGGCCGTCGAGGATGCCTCGGGTGGCGTCGGCGATCGGCTCGTTGTGGTCGTCGCCATCGACCAGCACCGTGAACATCGCGGTGATCGGGGCGGCGGTCGTGCCGTCGGGGCGGATCGGGCCGGGGCCGGCCCGCTCGAGCAGCTTGGGCAGTTCGGTAAAGACGGTGGGGGTGTAGCCCTTGGTGGTCGGCGGCTCGCCGGCGGCCAGGCCAATCTCGCGCTGGGCCATGGCGAAGCGGGTCACCGAGTCCATCAGGCAAAGCACTTCCTGGTCCTGGTCGCGCAGATATTCGCAGATCGCCATGGTCATGTAGGCGGCCTGGCGGCGGGTCAGGGCAGGCTCGTCCGAGGTGGCGACCACGACGATGGCGCGCTTGAGGCCTTCCTCGCCGAGGGTCTCCTCGATGAACTCGCGGACCTCGCGGCCCCGTTCGCCGATCAGGCCCACGACGACGGCGTCACAGGTCGCCTCCTTGGCCAGCATAGATAGCAGCACCGACTTGCCGACCCCCGAGCCGGCGAAGATGCCCAGGCGCTGGCCGCGGCAGGTGGTGGTGAAGACGTTCATCGACCGCACGCCCAGATCGATGCGCTCGCCGACCCGGCCGCGCGCGTGGGCGGGCGGAGGCGGGGCCTTCAGGGGATAGGGCACCTCGCCCTGTGGCAAGGGGCCGAGCCCGTCTATGGGCTCGCCAAAGGCGTTGATAATGCGGCCCAGCCAGGCCTTGGTCGGACGCACGGCGGCGCCCTCGGGCATGATGCGGATCTCGGCGCCGGGGGCCACGCCCTCGACGGGGCCGAACGGCATCAGCAGGGCGCGGGTTTCGCGGAAGCCGACCACCTCAGCCGGCAGCACCGGCAGGTTCAGCCGGTCGATCTCGACCCGCGCGCCGATCGCCAGCCGCGTCAGCCCGCCGCGCGCCTCGATCAAGAGGCCGTTCACGGCGGCGACGCGACCGGAAATGGTCAGCGGATCGATACGTTCGACGGCGGCGATCAGGCTACGCAAGCAGGACTCCCGAGCTCCGGGTCAAGCTTCGACCCCGCGCGTTAATGGGCCGTGAAGTAGGGCTGACATGGTTAATTGGGTCTTGCGACCTAAAGCGTGGGGTTGGAGCTGCGGCGTTATGACCTGCCTCACTAATTCGCTTCACTCCGGCGAAGGCCGGGCCCCAAGCCGAGCCGGCAAGCAAACCCACTGTGGCTCGGTCAGGTGAGGGGCCATCCTGACGCTCAGCTTGGGTCCGGGCTTGCGGCGCCTAATGCTGTCGGTTCTGGTCCTGGCCTTCATGATCCTGGGTAGAGGCTTTGCGCCTCGCCGAAAAGTTCTGGCGATCACCGTTCGAAAATCTTCGCGACAGAACGCCGCAATCTCGCCCCACAGATGAACGGCGCGATGGTCAGGAAACGCACCTGAGGCGATGTCGAAGAGCTTTGCGGGGCTGGATTTCACGGCTTTTGACCCAAAAGGAATCGTCTTGACGAACGATCCACAGGCCGTCGCGACCAATGCGACAAACGACTCGCTGGGCGCTTGCGCCCGATTCGCAAATCAGATTAACCATTTCCTCAGCGAGATTATTCACCATTAACCAGTCTTAAATTAACTGTCCCGCACAGTGCAGGACGGGTTTCACCGGCGGTATTCCGCCACGCTGTCGAATAATGCCGCCCAAGGGCGGGGAGGGCTGCATGCGCGTACTGTTGATCGAGGATGACAGCGCCACCGCGCAGACCATCGAGCTGATGCTGAAGTCTGAAGGCTTCAACGTCTACACGACGGATCTTGGCGAAGAGGGCGTGGATCTGGGCAAGATCTATGACTACGACCTGATCCTGTTGGACCTGAACCTGCCGGACATGAGCGGCCTCGACGTGCTGCGCACCCTGCGGGTGGGCAAGGTCAACACGCCGATCATGATCCTGTCGGGCTCGTCGGAAATCGACACGAAGGTCAAGACCTTCTCGGGCGGCGCCGACGACTACATGACCAAGCCGTTCCACAAGGACGAGATGATCGCCCGCATCCATGCGGTGGTCCGTCGCTCCAAGGGCCACGCCCAGTCGGTGATCAAGACCGGCGACATCGTGGTCAATCTGGACGCCAAGACGGTCGAGGTGACGGGCAACCGCGTCCACCTGACCGGCAAGGAATACCAGATGCTGGAGCTGCTCTCCCTGCGCAAGGGCACGACCCTGACCAAGGAAATGTTCCTCAACCACCTGTACGGCGGCATGGACGAGCCGGAACTGAAGATCATCGACGTCTTCATCTGCAAGCTGCGCAAGAAGCTGGCGGCCTCGGCCCAAGGCAAGCACCACATCGAAACCGTCTGGGGCCGGGGCTACGTCCTGCGCGACCCGAACGAGCAAGTCGCCGCGGCCTAAACCGTCCCGCGCGATGTCGAGAGATCAAGGCGCCCGTCTCTCCGGAGGCGGGCGTTTTTCTCTGCCAGATCAACGGATTAACCCTATCCGTGACAAAGCGCCCAAAGCACTTGATAGTCCTTGTCCAGGGGCGGTCTCATCCGTCACTTTCCGGCGCGAGGCTTGCTGGGGGGCATCCCAGCCGTGTCATTCTTGAACGCACGCGGCATCGCTACCGAACGGGGGCATGATGCAGGAATTCGATCCGAGGCGGCCGACCTTGCGTTGGGCTCCGCGCGTCTTCACCGCCATCGCCGGTCTGGCCGCCCTGGGCCTGGGCTGGAAGCTTACGGCGCCCGACGCCCCGATCGCCGTGGTCCGCGCCCCGCTCGACGCCGCCGCCATGGCTATCCTGCAGCACAACGCCTTCGCCAGCGCCGAGGCCCAGCCTGGCTTCGACCGTCCGCAATCGATCCCCGTCAAGGTGCGTCCCGGCGAGACCCTGGAAAGCGCCGTGCTGCGCACAGGGATCGCCCCCAATGACGCCCACCAGGTGGTGGCCGCTCTACAGGGCGCGATCGACACCGTTAACATCAAGGCCGGCATGGCCTTCGAGGCCGCCATCGCCGAGCGCCGCAATGGGCCCAATGGTAGAAGGGGGGCCGGCGCCGCCCGCCTGATCGGCCTGTCGATGCGCACCGGCCCGTCCTCCACCCTGACCGTCTCGCGCACCTTCGACGGCGCGATGAAGCTGCGGGAGCTTGAGGAAAAGGTCAGCGACGAGACCAAGGTCGCCTGCGGCCGGATGGAGGGCTCGTTCTATGAGAGCGTCGCCAATGTCGGCGGCACGCCGGCGGTGATCCGCCAGGCGGCTCAGCTGTTCTCGCACAAGATCGACTTCTCGCGCGACATCCGCGAGGGCGACAGGTTCTGCCTGGTGTTCGACCGCAAGGTCACCGAGAGCGGTCGCACGGTCGAGGCCGGCGACCTGGAATATGCCGAGGTCAAAGGCCAGAAGTTCTACGCCTTCGACCGCGATGGTCGCAATGGAGCAGGGGGGGATGGCAAGCCTCAGTTCTTCGATGAGCTGGGCAAGAACATTAAGGGCTTCCTGCTGCGCACGCCGGTTGACGGGGCCCGCATCACCTCCACCTTTGGGCCGCGCAAGCACCCGGTGCTGGGCTATACCCGCGCCCACCAGGGCGTAGACTTCGGCGCCGGCACCGGCACGCCCATCCTTGCGGCCGGCGACGGCGTGGTGCTGGAGGCTCGCCGCTGGAGCGGCTACGGCAACTGGCTGCGTATCCGCCATTCGGGCCAGTGGGACACCGGCTACGGCCACATCTCGCGCTACGCCCCCGGCATCCGTCCGGGCGTCCATGTGCGCCAGGGGCAAGTCGTCGCCTATGTCGGCCAGACCGGCCTGGCGACCGGTCCCCATCTGCATTACGAGGTCTGGCTCAACGGCCAGCGCGTTAACCCGATCGGCGCCAAGGTCCCACAGGGCACGATCCTGGCGGGCGGCGAACTGAGCCGCTTCAAGGCCCAGCGGGCGCATATCGACCGGCTGCTGGCCGATGGCGGCGACGCGGACGACAAGGCGACCCCAAAACTGGCCCTGGCCAGCCTGGACAAGACCAAGGGCCCGACATTGCGGTAATGCTGAGGACACGCCCTTGCGACGTGTCCTCATTTAGCTTCAGCGGTTGCGGGAGGGGACACGCCGCAAGGGCGTGTCCCCGCCATCACGCGAGCTTGACCATCGTCCCGCCGCGTCCCATCCAGAGGGCGCATGAAATCTTTCCCACCTCTGAAACCCGACTCCGAGGACATGCTGCACCTCGACGCCCTGCGCATCGTCGGGGCGCTGATGATCGTGGTGTTCCATTTCAACCGCTTCATCAATCTGGATGGGCGCTGGCAGGCCGTGGACGACATGGTCAAGGGCTTCAGCCTGATCGTCGACCTGTTCTTCGTGATCTCCGGCTATGTGATGGCGGCGGTCTATGCCGGGCGGCTGACGACCTGGGGCAAGTACGGGACCTTCCTGAAGAAGCGGGTGGCGCGGCTGGGGCCGCTGCACTGGGCGACGCTTGCGGTGTTCGTCGCCGTCTGGGCCGCAGGGCAAGCGGGTTTGGTCGCCGATCGCGATCCCAAGCGCTACGACCTGGCCTGCATCGTCCCCAACATCATCTTCATCCACGCCTGGCACGTTTGCCACGCCCAGACCTGGAACTTCGTCAGCTGGGCGATCAGCGCCGAGATGGGGATGTATATCGCCCTGCCGCTGCTGTTCTGGATCACGGCGCGCGGATGGGTGGTGACGGCCTTGGCGGCGGGCGTCAGCCTGACGGTGCTGCTGCTCAATCCCGACGGGCCGATGCCCTTTCACCAGTGGACCTGGAACTTTGGGGTGCTGCGCGCTGTGCCGGGGTTCCTGATCGGCATGCTGGGGTTCCAACTGAGGCCGATACTGGGGCGGCTGCCCTTGGCGCGCTTGTGGATGTGGGGCCTGCTGGCGCTGTTCCTGGGGCTGTCGATGATCCGCGTCGAGCGCACCTGGCTGCTGCTGCTCGTCTACGCCCTGGGCCTGGCCGGCGTCGCCGCCGATGCCGCACGGACGCAGGGCGGGGTCAGTCGCCGCCTGGCGCCGTGGGCGCAATTGAGCTTTACCCTCTATCTGCTGCATCCGATCTTCCTGAAGATGGTGCTGAACTGGCTGGGGCTCAGCACCTGGCATCTGGGCGACAACGGCGACGCCATGCGTTGGCTCGTGCTGGCCAGCATCGTGGCGCTGATCCCGCTGGCCTATCTGTCGCTGGTGCTCTTCGAACGGCCGGCGCGCGACTGGATTTCACGGCTGGGCCAAAAACGAACCCTCTCTCATAGAGAGAGGGAGGGACCCGCCGCGTAGCGGTGGGAGGGTGAGAGGTTACACCTTGGACGATTTCGCGCCGCGCCCGCAATGGGCGCTCGGACGGTCAGTTATGGGTAGGTTTCAGACGTGGCGGACAGCTAGATAGGCTTCTTGTTGGGCCGCCTCTTCATCTGTGTAGAAGTGATCGTCGAGCCCCTCGACAGGCACGTAATCGCCATAGTCAAGCTGTTCATTGTAGAGCTGCATCGCCTCGTACCATGACGACGCGCGGAGTTCAAAAACCCTGCGGGCGTGAGGTGTCAGGCCAGGGCGCAGCTGATCGCTGCGCTCACGGACCGGTCCGAATTCGCCGCCGTGTCCGCTTTCCCAATACTCGTGGAGTAGCTCAGGCATACGCGATGTTTGCGGCAGCTTCACGGAATCCGCAACGGGTCGAAAGCAGACCGGGCGCTATCCGTCATGCCCTGCCGGCACGCCGGTCAGCGGTGTAACCTCTCACCCTCCCATGGCTTCGCCATGGGCCCCTCCCTCTCTCAAAGAGAGAGGGTTCAAGAAAGACTGTCCACCCAGCCCGGCAGCTCCGCAATCGACCCCAACTCGCCGTACCGTGCATGGTCCTTCGGCGCCGTCGCCGCCTCGTGCGCCCAGACCAGCGGGTAGGGGATCAGCGCCGCCCAGGCGCCGGCCTCGAGGGCCGGGAGGATGTCGGACTTCACCGAATTGCCGGCCATCACCGCCTGCTCGGGTCCGGTCCCGTGGCGGGCGAAAACCCGGCGATAGGTGCCGGCGTCCTTCTCCGAGACGATCTCGACGGCGGCGAACAGGTCGCCCAGACCGGAAGCCGCCAGCTTCTGCTCCTGATGCAGCAGGTCGCCCTTGGTGATCAGCACCAGCCGGTAGCGTTCGGACAAAGTCGCCAGGGCCTTCTCGACGCCGGGCAGCGGCTCGACGGGTTCGCTGAGCATCTCGCGGCCGGCCGCCAGGATCTGGCGGATCACCCCGATGCTGACCTGGCTGTCGGTCAGGTCCATGGCCGTCTCGATCATCGACAGGGTGAAGCCCTTGGCCCCGTAGCCGTAGAGCCGCAGGTTGCGCTGCTCGGTCTCGGCCAGCCTGGCGTCGATCTGGGCCTCATCGCCATAGGGCGCCAGCAGCTCGACGAACCGCTTATGGGTCAGGCGGAAGAGGGTCTCGTTGTGCCAGAGGGTGTCGTCGGCGTCGACGCCGACAGTGGTGATGGGCATGGAAGCGCTCCGGATCGGAGGCGGGTGATACGATGGGTCCGGAGAGGAGGGAAGGGTCGGCGGCGTTCCTCCCAGAGCAAGCCGCGCAATATAGGGATCGCACGGCTTGCTCTAGACTTTTGTTTTCGCATCGCTTTTGCGGAAAACCGGTGGCCACTTTTCCGCGCGATGCTCTAGGCCCAGCAGGGCGCAGACGCCTGGGGCGACGGTGGTCGCAGCCTGGCGCAGGCGGGATGGGCCTTGTAGACGCGCTTCAGCGAGGCCGGGAAACGGTGCAGGGCCGACGTGGGCCGGATCGGCCGCGCCGACAATCCGCCGCCGCAATTGGGACAGACGCCGGAAAAGCGGCTCTCCACGCAGTCGATGCAGAAGGTGCATTCGAAGGTGCAGATCAGGGCCTGGTCGCTGCTGGGCGGCAGGTCGCGATCGCAGCACTCGCAATTGGGACGAAGTTCGAGCATGGTCGCCTCCTCCCTTGATCGCGTATCTTGATGCGCGTTGACCCGCGCACCATAAGGGCCGATGGCGCGCGAACGCGAGAGAGCAAGTTCGCCGATCACGGGAATGTGGGAGCGCGCTCGCCGCGCCGTGATCGAAAGGGTTGACCCCCCCGTCATACCCCCCTAGACACGCCGCCGTTTGCGCGGCGGGTGGGGGTTATCTCCGACCCGCCTTTTTGCGACAATGATCGGCCCTTCGGGGCCAGCGTTCTGGAGGCGCTTTCCGAGATGTCCCAAGACCTTCTCCCCGGCGTCACCGGAATTTTGGCCCTGGCCGACGGCACGATCCTGCAAGGCCTCGGCTGCGGCGCGACGGGCGACGCGGTCGGCGAGGTGTGTTTCAACACCGCCATGACCGGCTACCAGGAAATCCTCACCGACCCCTCCTACATGGCCCAAATCGTCGCCTTCACCTTTCCGCACATCGGCAATGTCGGGACCAATGTCGAGGACCTCGAACAGATGGCCGGCGGGGCCGAGACGGCGGCCCGCGGCGCGATCTTCCGCGACGCCCCGACCCACCCGGCCAACTGGCGCGCCGACAGCGACTTCGACAGCTGGATGAAGCGCCGCAACATGATCGGCCTGTCGGGCGTCGATACCCGCGCCCTGACCCGCAAGATCCGCGAGACCGGCATGCCGCACGGCGTCATCGCCCACAGCCCGACCGGCGAATTCGACCTCGACGCCCTGGTCGCCAAGGCCAAGGCCTGGGCCGGACTGGAAGGCCTCGACCTGGCCAAGGACGCCTCCACCACCCAGACCTTCACCTGGGACGAGGGCCTGTGGTCGTGGCCGGAAGGCTACGCCAAGCTGGACAAGCCCAAATATGAGGTCGTGGTCCTCGACTACGGCGTCAAGCGCAACATCCTGCGCGCCCTGGCCCATGTCGGCGCCCGCGCCACGGTCGTGCCGGCCGACACCTCGGCCGAGGACATCCTGGCGCGCAATCCCGATGGCGTGCTGCTCTCAAACGGCCCGGGCGATCCGGCCGCGACCGGCGAATATGCGGTGCCCGAGATCCAGAAGCTGGTGGCCAGCGGCAAGCCGGTGTTCGGCATCTGTCTGGGCCACCAGATGCTGGCCCTGGCTGTCGGCGCCAAGACCGTGAAGATGGAACAGGGCCACCACGGCGCCAACCACCCGGTGAAGGACCTGACGACCGGCAAGGTCGAGATCGTCTCGATGAACCACGGCTTCACGGTGGACAGCGCGAGCCTGCCCGAGGCGGTGACCGAGACCCACGTCTCGCTGTTCGACGGCACCAATGCCGGCATCGCCGTGACGGGGAAACCGGTTTTCAGCGTGCAGCACCACCCGGAGGCCTCGCCGGGGCCGACGGACAGTCTGTACCTGTTCGAGCGGTTCGCGGGTCTGATGGATCAGGCGAAGTAGGCCTATCGCGGTAAGGCGGTTTCGCCCGTCTCGTCTGGGCAGAACGCGGCGCTCGCCAACTCATAGGTCAGCCCGCGTCCCTGCCAGATCTCGCCGAAGTCCAGACCCGCCTGATCCGCGAACACGATCAAGGCCAGCCCTAATTTCGGCGCGAGCAGGTTCCGCACCTCGACGCCGCCGATCTCGCCGCGCCGCTCGACCAAATCGACCGCCCCCCGGCACCCCCTCAAGGGCGCCGGGAAACTCCAGACGCCCAACGCTACATAGCCAAGCTTGGGCTCGCCCTTCCACGCCGCCTCGGTCTGCGGTGGCGGTAGCAGCCGCCCGCTCAGCAAGGCCTGATCGAACCGCGCGAGGTCGTCGGAGGCGCCGACCCCGGCGCCAGCCGGTCCGAAGGTCGCCAGCTCGAAGGCGGGCTCGGGCGAGCCGTCCGCATTGCGCCCGGGCGTGGATTTCAGCGGCAGGCCGACCTGCGCCACCCGCAGGGTTTTCAGGCCGAGTGGCCTTGTGATGCGGGCGCGCAGAAGGGCGGGAAACGATTGGCCGGTCACCCGTTGCAGCACCGCGCCCAACACGATGAAGTCGCAGTTGTTGTAGGAAAATGCAGCGCCTGGCTGTCCCTTCACCGAGCCGGCGCAATAGCCCAGCGCGTCCGCCGGCCCGCCGGCCCCAGGGGTGCGCCGGCGATAGAAGTCCGGCAGGTCCGCCGGTGTCGCCATGGCGGTGTCGTCAGGATTGGGCAGGCCGGAGGTGTGCTGCAGCAACATGCGGATCGTGACCCCGCCCGCCGTGGCGCCTCGAAAGGCCGGAAGCCGGGTGGGCAGCGTGTCGTCCAGCGACAGGGACCCCCTCGCGACCTCTTGCAGGACGAGGGTTGCGGTCAGTTGCTTGGTCACCGACGCCCAACGCCAGAGATCGCCGCGCCGATGCGGCCGGCCGGGTGCGGACAGGGCGCGCGCATAGGTGACGTGATGGCGATCGGTGACTAACACCTCGCCCGCCAACCCCTGCGTCCTGGCCTTCTCCACAACCTTATCGAGGGCCGGTGAGCCCGCGAGGCTCGGACCCGCCGCCGAAAGCGCGGCTATAATCCCCATGACCGCCAGACCAAATTTCATGACGCCGCCCCTCTGTAGGCGGCAAGGCTAGCAGGCGCCTTCGGACACGCAAGCCTCTGACCCCTCGGCCTCAGGTCCCGAACTGTACGAACGGGGCCTTGTTGAACAGCTCGCGCTCCGCCCCGCGCGGGTCGTCCTGCATCCGGGTGGTGTTGTCGAACACCAGCGTCTGCCGCCTCGGCAGGGTGTAGGGCTCCCACTTCGGGATCGCCGGGCAGTTGGGATCACCCGTCCGCGCGAAGGCGATGAAGGCGTCGGCCAGGCGCTCATGCAGGGCCACAGCGTCGGGCGCCGAGCCGGTGATCACGCCGGGCGCGTCGAGATTTCCGAACACCAGCTGCATGTCCAGCGTATGGGGGGCGCCCCAGACGCCGCCGTCCTTGGGGGCGCGCCAGTCGAGCTGATAGGCGAAGGCGGGGGCGCCGGCCTTGGCGCGTTCCTCGTCCTGGATGATCGCCGCCTTCCACGAGCGGCCGGCCGTGGCGGCGGCGAAATAGACGTCGGACGGGGCATAGGCCGGATAGATCTTGCGATAGGCCGCCACCACCGTGGCGGGGTCGATATCGACGCGCGCGTTGAACTGGCTGGGCAACTTGGCGATGACCTGGTCCCAGGTCAGGTCCAGCAGGCTCTTGTCATAACCGACGAAGCCGCGCGTCTCGTCATGGGTGTTGCCGACCATCATCGGCACGTCCAGGCTCTGGGGCGCGGCGTCGGGGAAGAAGGGGTGGCGGGTCAGGCTCCGCTCGTCCAGCACCGGACCCATATAGACTCCGCCGCTGCCAGCGATTGGATCGACGGCCTTCAGGCCGGCCAGGAACTGGTCGGCGGGTAGGGCGCGCAGGGCGGCCAGGTCCTTGACCCCCAGCTTGTCCACGAAGCCCTTGGCGCGCTTGGTGGCGTTGAACGGGCCGCCGACCGTGACCTGCTGGCCGCTCATGGTCGCGGCGCGGTGGAACAGGCCCTTGGCCGACGGCATGGCCATCAGGGTGGCGATCTTGGCGCCGCCGCCGGACTGGCCAAACAGCATGACATTACCGGGATCCCCGCCAAACGCGGCGATATTGTCGCGCACCCATTGCAGCGCCAGCACGAGGTCCAGCTGGCCGGCATTGCCGCTGTCAGCCGCGGAAGGGTCGTCGAAGAGGCGGGCCAGATAGAGGTAGCCAAAGGCGTTGAGCCGGTGATTGACCGTCACCACCACCACGTCACCGCGCTTGGCCAGTTTCGTGCCGTCATACCAGGGGCTGGCCCCCGAGCCGGTGTTGTAGGCGCCGCCGTGGATGTAGACCATCACCGGGCGCTTCTTGCCCTCTGAGGCTGGGGTCCAGACGTTGAGGAACAGGCAGTCCTCGCTGAGCGTCTCGCCTTCCTCGCCCTTGCCGCTTTGCGGTGACGCCGCGCCGAAGGCCAGGGCGTCGGCGACGCCGGTCCAAGGCTTGGCCTTGACGGGCGGCGTGAACCGCGCCGCGCCGCCGGTGTCGGCGCCGTAGCGCAGGCCCTTGAACACCTGGACGCCCTTGGCGCTGGCTCCACGCACCTTGCCCGCCGTGGTGGCGACGACGGGACCGGCCTTGGCGGCGGCGAAGGCCGGCGTCGAGGCCAAGGCCAGGGCCGCGCCCGCGCCGGCGATCAGGCCGCGGCGATCGACATTCAGGTGGTCCATAAGCTTGCTCCGGCGCGGTCGGGCTCGCGCTCGGAAGAAGGGCTATCACGGATCATGACACCGGTGACATCCACTTTTTGGGGAGGGCGGAGCGCCAGCCGAGCAGGTCCTCCCCCCCGTGGGGGAGGCGGCGCGAAGGCGCCGGTGGCGGGAGTAGACCCACCTCACCGACACTCCCCCCACCGTCGGCTTCGCCGACACCTCCCCCACAGGGGGAGGACTTAGAGTGCGTCCACCGCCTCTGCGTGCTCGCGGATGATCTCCAACGTCGAGACATCCGCGTCGAACACCCCGAACAACCCCTGCTCCTCCTGCGGCGGATCGCCGACATAGGCCTGGTCGCCCATCTTGAACCAGGCGTCCGGATGGGCCGCGCGGGCCTCGCCGTTCCAGGCCCAGAAGTTGGTCCCGGCGATCGGGCCGCCGGCCTTCATGTCGGCCAGGGCGGTGTCGAAGACCATGCCGTAGAACCGGTCCTTGAACGTGGCCAGAGCGCCGGGCGTGAAGGCGCGATCGTCGCGGATCAGGCCGAACTCCTCGATCACGAGGGGCTTGCCCAGCCCCTTGGCCAGCGCGACGTGGCGAGCGATGTAGTCGCGGCACTTCGCCTCGCCGGCGGCGTAGGTCGCGGGTTGATCTTTGAAGTCGATCCAGTTCCAGTTGTTGGGCCAGACGTGCAGGGTCAGGTAGTCGATGCTAACGGGCTTGTGGGCCTCGACCACGCAGGCCTCGCGCTGCAGGCAGCCCATGTCGCCCTCGCTGCCGGTGCTCACCAGGTGGCGGCGGTCCAGCGCCTTGATGAAGGCCGAGGTCTCGGCGATCCAGCGATAATAGGTCGGCAGGTTGGCGACCCCGAACGCCTCGCTGCCGCCCGGCCGCGGCTCGTTGGCCAGCTGCCAGGCCATGATGGTCGGGTCATCGCGATAGGCCTTGCCGGTGACGCCGTTGGTGCGGGTCACCAAGGCGCGGACATAGTTCTGGAACAGGACCTGGGCCTTGGCGTCGCCATAGAACCGCGCCGAATAGTCGGCGAACTCTGGCCACGGGTGGGCCGGATCGCCCTGCTGAAACCAGTCGCCATTGCCGGTCCAGCGCAGATAGGCCGGCATGCCGCCTGACCAGTCCCAGAAGTTGTTGAGATAGATCACCGCCTTCATGCCGCGCTGGGCCATTTGCGCCAACAGCACGTCGAGGCCGGTCAGTAGATCCTGGTCATAGTCCTCGCCGGGCCCACGGAAGGTCGGGTCGATCGCCACCTTGGCCGGCGACCGCTCGCCCGCGCCCAGCACCCGCAGATTGGTGACGCCCAAGGCCTTCAGCCGGTCCAGCTCGCGCCCCAGGCGGGCGCGGTCGCCGGTCTTGCCTGGGGAGCCCAGCCAGGCCCCGTACCAGAGATTGGCGCCGACGAAGCGATAGGGCTTGCCGTCGAGGGTCAGGTGGCCGTCGCGGACGGTGACGAAGCCCTTTGCGGGCGTGGCGGCCTGCGCGTCGCCAACGGCCATCAGGGCGGCTCCGGCCATCATCAGGTGGCGTCTCGACAGCATGGTTGGCTCCCCCGTTTTGCCTACACTAGCGGAGGGCGGTGGCGCGGGGGAGGGGACTCCAGAACTTGATTTCTGAAAGAATGGCCCAGGCTGCTCCCTTTAGCCTTTGTACAGCGTGGTCGGCCCGTTCGATCGGCGCGACAGCTGTTGTCGAAGAAGTGCGATGCCGGATTGATCCTTACGCCCTTGACCGCCGAGCCCTGCGAGAGGCCGGCCAGAGAAGCGACGGCTTGCTAACTCAAGGCGTTCGTTTTTCCAGCCCATGCCAGACCCTAGAAACGCGCACCCTGTCACCAGCGGGTTCGTAACGCACGACGTAGCTTGATGAGCCGAAGGGCACGATCAACTCGCGAAGACCGTCGGCATCGATGGGGCGTCCCCGATCCGAAATCTCGCCGAGACTTTCGAAGGCCTGGGCCAGCACGTCGAGCAAGCGATCGGCCGCGAGAGGATGCTTCTCGAACAGCCAGTCGTGGACGCGTGCCACATCGGCGTGCGCTTCGCGTGAAAGGATGACCGGGCGGGGCAGAGCGTTACAGGCGGTGGCGCGCGCGAAGCCGATCGCGCAGTTCGGGCCAAGCCGTTCCCTCGCCGGTCCGTTTCATGCGTTCAATGATAGCCCGGTCAATAGCCGGATCAGGATCGATCGGCGCTTGCCCGGCCTGATCGATCTCTCGATCGATCAGCAAGGCGGCATAATCTTCCGGAGACATGTCCAGCCGATCCGCCAAAGCCTTCAGCTTGGCGGTCTTTTCAGCGTTAACATGAAGATCAAAGCCGTCAGCCATGAGCGAAGAATCCCGCCCTGGGCCGGCGGCGTCAAGTCACAGATTCAACGATACCGGATGCCCGCTCTGGGCCGTGATGTTGACGCTCAGCGCCCGCTTCACCGCATAGCGCAGCGGGGCATGCGGCCCGCCGGCCGACAGGTCCGAGTGGCGGCGGTCCAGCCTCACCGGCGTTCTTCTAGCCCGTGCCAGATCCGGGTGATGATCACCCGGTCGGAAGTGACCCGGTAGCGGATGATGTCGCCACCTTGTCCGAAAGGAATATTCACTTCGCGGGTCGCGGGTCGCGGGTCGCAAGTCGCGGGTCGTGGGTCGTGGGGCCGACGGGGCGGCCTCTCAAAGGATGTCTGGTCAGGCTGATAAGCATCTGGCCCATTAGATCGCCGAAACGGGCGGCTATGGCGGTGTCGTATTCCATCAGTCTCCCGTTCAGGCGTTCGGCGTCCTTGCCTGCCCGAGGAGAGACGGTGATGGAATAGATCGCCCCTCTCGGCCGCCGAACGTCCGGAGCCGCACCTGAAATGCTGGCCAGGAAATGGCCTCGCCCGTGCGCTCAACCTCGTCCGCTATGGCTTCATCGATGGCGGGGTCTGGATCGACCCACCCCGAATTACTGTTCGCGAGGTCCCGATCGATCAACAGGTCCGCATAGTTCTCCGGTGACATGTCGAGCCGGTCCGCCAGAGCCTTGAGTTTGGCGGCCCGTTCGTCGTCCAGGTGAAGATCAAATCCATCGGCCATGGACGCAGAATCCCGCCCCTGGCCGAGATCGTCAACTCACAGATTCAGCAGCGCCGGATCCCCGCCCTGGGCCGTGATGTTGACGCTCAGCGCCCGCTCCACGGCGTAGCGCAGCAGCGCATGGGGCCCGCCGGCCTTGGGGCCGGTGCCCGACAGGCCCTCGCCGCCGAACGGCTGGACGCCGACCACGGCGCCGGTCATCGAGCGGTTGACGTAGCAGTTGCCGGCCGGGACCAGGCGCTGCACGTCGGCCGCGAAGCGCTCGATCCGCGAGTGAACGCCCAGGGTCAGGCCGTAGCGGCGGGCCGCCAGGGCGCCGGCCACCTGCTCCAGGTCCTCGGGCCGATAGAGCACCACGTGCAGCACCGGGCCGAACACCTCGCGCTCCAGGAAGTCGGCGGCGGGGATCTCGGCCAGGACCGGGGCGAAGAAGGTCCCGGCTTCCGGGGCCGTAAGCTGGTGCAGGACCTTGGCCTCGTGTCTCAGGCGGACGAGATGCTTGTCTAGCGCCGCCTTGGCCTCGGCGTCGATCACCGGGCCGACGTCGGTGGCAGCCAGGGCCGGGTCGCCGATCACCAGGGCGTCCATGGCCCCCTTCAGGCCCTCGATCAAGCCGTCGGCGGTGTCTTCCGGCAGGAACAGCAGCCGCAGGGCCGAGCAGCGCTGGCCGGCGCTGCCGAAGGCCGACAGGATGACGTCGTCGATCACCTGTTCGCGCTGGGCGGTGGTATCGACGAACATGCCGTTCAGGCCGCCGGTCTCGGCGATGAACGGCACGATCGGGCCTTGGCGTTGGGCCAGCGTCTGGTTGATCCGCCAGGCGGTGTCGGTGCCGCCGGTGAAGGCCACGCCGTCCAGGCCGTCATGGGCGGTCAGGGCCGCGCCGACCGTCTCGCCGCGACCTGGCAGCAGGGCCAGCAGGCGGTGGTCCAGGCCGGCGGCGTGATAGAGCTTTACCGCCTCATAGGCGACCAGCGGCGTCTGCTCGGCAGGCTTGGCCAGCACGGCGTTGCCGGCCGCCAAGGCGGCGGCGATCTGGCCGGTGAAGATCGCCAGCGGGAAGTTCCACGGGCTGATGCAGACGAAGACGCCCCGGCCCGCCAAGCGCAGTGTGTTGGTCTCGCCGGCCGGTCCAGTCAGGGTCTCGCCAGCTAGGCCGAACTGCTCCTCGGCCAGCTTGGCATAGTAGCGGCAGAAATCGACCGCTTCGCGCACCTCGGCCACGGCGTCGGGCGGGGTCTTGCCGGCTTCGCGCGACAGGATGGCGATCAGGCGCTCGATATTGGCTTCCAGGGCGTCGCCCATCGACCGCAGGACCACGGCGCGGGCGGGGCCGCCGGCCTGATCCCAGGCGGGCTGGGCGGCGCGAGCCAGCTTGAAAGCCTGGTCGATCTGCGGCAGTTGGGCCTCGGAGACCACCCCGACCACGCGGGCAGGGTCGGCCGGGCTCTGCACCGGCATCGGCGGCGCGCCGGCCGTGAATTTGCCGCCGATCAGCGGGCCGGACGACAGGGTCAGCTTGTCCAGTTCGACGAGGTGGGCGGCCAGGCGGTCGCGCGCCGCCTTCACCGACAGGTCGACGCCAGCGCTGTTGCGGCGCCACGGACCGTAGATATCGGTCGGCGTCGGGATCTTGGCGTGGCGGTCGGGGTGGGCTTCCACGGCGGTGATCGGATCGACCACCACCTGCTCAACCGGCACCCGCTCGTCGAGCAGGGCGTGGACGAACGATGTGTTGGCGCCGTTCTCCAGCAGGCGGCGGACCAGGTAGGGCAACAGGTCCTCGTGGCCGCCCACCGGGGCGTAGGCCCGCAGGGTGACGCCGTCATAGAGGTCATCGGCGGCCGCATAAAGCGCCTCGCCCATGCCGTGCAGGCGTTGGTGCTCGATCTTGACGCCGGCGTTCTTGGCCATGCGCACCACGGCCGCCAGCGTGTGGGCGTTGTGGGTGGCGAACTGGGCATAGAGGTGGGGCGCGGCAGCGACCAGGGCCTTGGCGCAGACCAGGTACGACAGGTCGGTGGCGGGCTTGGTGGTGTAGACCGGATAGTCCGGCCGGCCGGCGACCTGGGCGCGCTTGATCTCGCTGTCCCAGTAGGCCCCCTTGACCAGGCGGACCATCAGGCGGCGACCGGTTTCCTTGGAGAGGGCGGTGAGGCGGGCGATCACCTCGGGGCAGCGCTTCTGATAGGCCTGGACAGCCAGGCCCAGGCCGGTCCAGTCGCCCAGTTCCGGCTCGCGGCACAGGCGGTCCAGCAGCTTCAGCGACAACGCCAGTCTGTCCGCCTCTTCGGCGTCGATCGTGAAGCTTAAATCATGCTCTGCGGCGATCAGCGCCAGGCGCAGTATGCGCGGGTAGAGCTCGTCCCAGACACGGGCCTCTTGCGTGGCCTCATAGCGCGGGGTTAAGGCCGACAGCTTGATCGACACGCCGTGGCCGGCTTCCGGGCCGGCGCGGTTGGACAGCTTGCCGACGGTTTGAATCGCGTCGGCATAGGACTTCTCATAGCGGGCGGCGTCGGCGGCGGTGCGGGCGCCTTCGCCCAGCATGTCAAAGCTGCAGATGTCGTTGTCGTGGGCGGCGCGCTTGATGGCCGCCTCGATGGTGCGGCCCAGCACGAACTGCTCGCCCATGATGCGGATGGCCTGGCCGACGGCGGCGCGGATCACCGGCTCGCCCAGGCGGCCGGCGATCTTTTTGATAAACGCCGGCAAATCCCGCTGGGCCTGGTCGTCGGGCTCGACCAGCTTGCCGGTCAGCATCAAGCCCCAGGCCGAGGCGTTGACGAACAGGCTGTCGCTGCCGCCCAAGTGGGAAGCCCAGTCGGCCGAGCCGATCTTCTCGGCGATCAGCTTGTCGCGGGTGTCGTCGTCGGGGGTGCGCAGCAGGGCCTCGGCCAGGCACATCAGGGCCAGCCCCTCGCGGGTGCCGAGCGAAAACTCCTGCAGGAAGCTTTCGACCACGCCCTGCTTGCGGACGCTGCGGCGGGCGCCGCGCACCAGGGCCTCGGCCTCGGCGCGGACGGCGGCGCGATCCTCCAGGCTCAGGGGCTGGGCGGCTAGCAAGTCGGCGATCACCGCGGCCTCGTCGCGGTACTTGCCGTCGTCCAGCGTGTCCCAGTCGGTCATGGTCGCCTCGTTAATGGAATATCATCGGTCTATCGCGACATCGGCCAAAGGTGCTTCGTTTGTTCGGTGGCTGGTCCGTGTAATCTTCGGTAAAATCGGCGAGACCAGTCATTCGCTCCAGGCGCGCCGCGAGGTCGCTCGGGAGCATGTCGACGGCACATTGGGCGGGAAGGAGAGCGGTGGGAAGGGACACGTTACGGGGGGAGGTCGCGTGCCCCTTCCGCTCTCGCGCGGCGCTCAACGGGGGAGAGGCGCGCCGCGACGGCCGCCGCTTGCGCGGGGCGATCCTGCCGCCTGGAAACGCCGAGGGGGGGAGTGGCGCGGCCAAGCTTGCTAGGACAATTGAGGGTATAGCGCCGACATGATCGAAGGTGCTTTGTTTGTTCGGATCAATTTCCGAATTATCTTCGGTTAAAACGGGAAAAGTCCATGTCTGCTCTAGATGATACCGATCGCCGACTTTTACGGGTGCTGCAGGTCGATGGCCGTATCACCAACGCCGAGCTGGCCAAACGCTGCAACCTGTCACCGGCCGCCACCTTCGACCGTGTGCGGCGGCTGCGCGAGCGCGGTTTCATCCTCGGCTATGTGGCGCTGCTCGACCCGGCCAAGGTCGACCGCGCCCTGCTGATCTTCGTCGAGGTGGTGCTGGACCGCACGACCGGCGAGATGTTCGAGGACTTCGCCGCCGCCGTGCGCCGTGCGCCCGAGATCCTGGAGTGCCACATGGTGGCCGGGGGCTTCGACTATCTGATCAAGGCCCGGGTGCGCGACATGGAGGCCTATCGCGGGTTTCTGGGCGACATTTTGGTCAAGATGCCGGGGGTGCGCGAGACGCGGACCTATGCCGTGCTGGAAGAGGTGAAGAGCACGGTGCAGCTGCCGTTGTAATCCTGGCAAAAACCCGCTCATCCCAACGAATGCCGGGACCGAGATGGAATAGCTGAGGCTGACGCCATAGGCGCCGAGCTCTTCCCGTCATCCTCACCGCTAAGGGATCTGGGTCCCCTGAGTTCACAAACGAAGTGCAACACTCTCTGACCGAGGTGTTGCGATGGGACAAGCCTATGATCACCTCACGCTTGAGGAGCGGTGTGAGCTTGCCCGGCGTCGTGAAGC
>NZ_JAFCUB010000027.1:0-54443 GCF_049896325.1 Caulobacter sp. DWP3-1-3b2 | reverse complement strand
ACGGCAAGCCCGGCCCCATCGTCATGCTACGCGGTTGGCGCAGCCTCCAGGACCGCAAATGCGGCTGGACCCTGGCTAACTTACAGGCCGCCCTCAGACATGTGTGAATCTGCTAGCCCCGTGGGAGAGGGTTTTAGCGTGACCCCCTCTTCGGAAACCACGGCACGAAGCCAGACGTCCGCGCCACATAGGCCTCGTAGTCCGGCCGCTTGCGGCGCATGCGCCCCTCGACGGTCGGCACGCCGCTCCACCGGGTCAGCAGCACGGTGATCAGGATCGGGCCCGGCAGCGACCACGCCCCCAGCCCCGTTTCGGCGGCGACGAGGTAGAGGCCCCACCAGACGCAGGCGTCGCCGAAATAGTTGGGGTGTCGGGTGTAGCGCCACAGGCCGGTGTCCAGCACCTTGCCCGCGTTGGCCTGGTCGCCCTTGAAGCGCAGCAACTGCCAGTCGCCCAGGCTCTCGAAGCCGATGCCCACCACCGCCAGCACCGCGCCGGCGATGGCCAGGGGGCCGAGCGGCGAAGGGCTGAGTTGACCCAGTTGCACCGGAAGGGCCACGACGAACTGCAGCAGATATTGCAGCGAAAACACGATCAGCAGCGAGGCCTTGGCGAAGCTCCAGCCCCGCACGGTCTCGGCATGGTGCATCATGGTCACGTAGCGGCGGTCTGGTCCCTGCTTACGCCAGCGCCACAGTAGATAGCCACCCAGGCGCACGGCCCACAGGGTGCACAGGCCGGTCAGGAGCGCCCCGTGCGGCGTCACGCCGACCTGGGCCAGCGTGCTCCAGGCGATCAGCGCCATGCCCACGCCCCACCAGGCGTCGACGAAACTGACGTCCTTGAGCCGCAGGCCAATCAGCCACAGGCCGAGGAAAGCGGCGGCGGAGACGGCGGCGTTGATCAGGAAGAGGGTGAGCAGAGGCACGATTGAACTTTCAAATTGATGGTAGCTACGTCTGGCGGCGTAAGGAAGATCCTTCCCCCTCTGAGGGGAGAATCTACACCCCCACCAACAGGCTCACCGTTGTCGTGGTCGAGCCGCCGCCCGACGGGTTGATCGGCAGGCGGCCGCGCATGGTTATGGAGCCGTCCTCGATCGCCTTCCAGCTCTCGCCCGGCGCGGTCAAGCCGAGGTGGTCGATGGCCATGTAATGCGTGGCGGTGAAGCAGTCGTAGACCTCGATCGCATCCACCTGCGACAGGTCGGCGATCCCAGCGCGGACGTCTAAACCCCTCACCCTCCCGAGCTTCGCTTGGACCCCTACCTCTCCCGGAGGGGAGCGGGTCGAGGGTCAAAGCCACAGCCCCGCCGCTGTCACGCCGTCGCCCCAGAAGCCTTCCGCCGGTCGCGTCAACCACCCGTCGGCCACTCGCGCGCCGCCGGGATAATCCTCCGCCAGCCACCAGGGTCCATCGAGATCCGCGAAGGCGCAGGACCCCGCCAGATGCAGCGCCGGCGCGATCGCCAGGGACGGGGCCACCATGCAGCCAACCATCAGGGTGAAGCCGTGGTTGCGGGCCTCCTCCAGCATCAGCAGCCCCTCGGTCAGTCCGCCAGCCTTGTCGAGCTTGAGGTTCACGGCGCCATAGCGACCCTTCAGAGCCGCCAAGTCCTCGGCGGTATGCACCGACTCGTCGGCGCAGATCGGATAGGGCGGATCATAGCCCTCCAACGCCATGTCTTCCCCGGCCGGAAGCGGTTGCTCGACCAAGGCGATATTCAGGTCCGACAGGATGGGTTTGAGCCCGTCGAGCGTGGCGAAATCCCAGCCTTCATTGGGGTCGACGATCAGGCGGGCGTGCGGGGCGGCCCGCGCCACGGCCAGCAGCCGCGCGGCGGGGTCGTCGGCCGACAGCTTGACCTTGATCAGCGGCGCGCTTGCCACCACCAGAGCGGCCGCGCCCATGGCCTCGACGGTGTCCAGACTGATGGTCACGGCGGTGATCAGGCGGTCGGGCACACGCAGAGCGGTCAAGGCCTCGACGCTCAGCCCCTCGCGTTTGGCTCGCAAGTCCCAGAGCGCGCAGTCCAGGGCGTTGCGGGCCGCGCCGGGCGTCAGCAGCGCAAGGGCCTCATGCGGCGCGGCGCCATCCCGCAGGGCCTGGACGGGTGGCTGCAGTTCGGCGATGACGCTCTCGACCGTTTCGTCGTAGCGGGCATAGGGAACGCACTCGCCGCGCCCGATCAGATCCCCTTCGACGACCTCGACCACCACCGTCTCGGCGGCGGTCTTGACCCCGCGCGAAATGCGGAACGGCGCCTTCAGGCGGTGGCTGACAGGGACGATCGAGACGGTGCGCTGCATGGCTCATCGATAAGCCAGTTTGGCGAGACTCTTCAACCGATCCGGCGCGGGATCGGCGAGTCGGCGCGGCGCTCGCGAAGCACCTGCATGGCCAACCGGGGATCCCATACGAACAGCACGACCCACACCAGCAGCACGCCGGCATAGTTCAGCGCGCCCACGACGCCGCCGGGACGGCCCGGGCGAGTGAAGTGTACCGGACGGGTCTGGGGCTGGAAAAGGCTGGGCATGGGGATGTCGGTCATGGCGTTCTCCGTGGACACCGTGACCATCGCCGCCCGCTGCGTCAGATCCGGACGTGGCCAACGACGGTTTTCGCACCCATATGTCGCTTCTGGGCGTTAGCCCTGCCGAACGAGAGCCCGACGAATGAGCAAGCCGATCACCATCACCATTCCCCATCAGCTCGGCGCCGCCGAGGCGCGTCGCCGCATCGAGGAGGGGTTTGGACAGTTGATCGGCCAGGCGGGCGGCGCGCTCAAGGACGTTCGGAAGACCTGGGACGGCGACACCCTGAACTTCTCGGCCTTGGCCATGGGTCAGACCATCTCGGGCGCGCTGTTCGTGATGGAGCAATCGGTGCGGATGGACATCGTCCTGCCCGGCCTGCTGGGCATGATCGCCAGCAAGATCACCGGTCAGGTCAAGAAGCAGGGCACGCTGCTGCTGGAGAAGAAGTAGCCTCTCGGCATTCGCCAAAATGAGCGTTGTTTAAGAGGTCTTCACCCGGCGCGCTGGCGCGTCCTTGGCCGGCGGGCGCTTGGCCGGACTGCGCTTGATACGCGGTGAGGCCTTGGACTTGGTCCGCTTCTCACGTTCTTCGCCAATCTTGCCCAAGCGCAACTGGGCCATCTCCGCATGCTCGGTGCAGCGGGCGTGCATGGCCTCCAGCTCCTTGTCGGTCAGCTTCTCGATGCCCATGAACTTGTTCTCTGCGGCTGAGGTCAGGATCAGTTCGTCAAGCTTGGTCTGAACGGCAGTTCCGTCGCGGTTCTGGATGTTCTGGATCAGGAACACCATCAGGAAGGTGATGATGGTCGTGCCGGTGTTGATCACCAGCTGCCAAGTCTCGGAAAACTTGAAAAGCGGTCCGCTGGCGGCCCAGACCAGCACCATCAGCACGCAGATCAGAAAGGCGGGCGGGCTGCCGGTGATCTTGGCGGTGGCGTTGGCGAATTTGGCGAAAAGCTTGTCCATGGGCGCTCCCTTGGCGCCTTAACGCACAAGCTGGACAATTTGTTCTGCGGTGAGACAAGGTCGTCACGAGCTTCCATGCGTTAGGGACGGGATGTTCGATCCTTATCTGCTATTCCTGCTGGGCCTGGGCGTTGTGGTGCTGCTGGTCGCCTGGCTGCCGATGGCGCTTAGCCGCCTGCCGCTGTCGCTGGCTATTCTTTGTGTCCTGATCGGGGTCGCGGTGTTCCACGGCGGCGTCGTGCCGTTCCGCTCCGATCCATTGCGCTTTTCCACCCTGACCGAACGCATGACCGAGATCGTGGTCATCGTCTCGCTGATGGGCGCGGGCCTGAAGATCGACCGGCGGATCGGCTTGAAGCGCTGGGCTTCTGCCTGGCGGCTGATCGCCATCACCATGCCGCTCAGTATCCTGGGCGTGACCCTGATGGGCATGCACGGCCTGGGTTTGGGCTTGGCCTCGGCCCTGCTGCTGGGCGCGGCCCTGGCGCCGACCGATCCGGTGCTGGCCTCGGATGTTCAGGTCGGACCGCCGATGGCCGGCGACCGGGGCGAGGCGCGGTTTTCTCTCACCGCCGAGGCCGGACTCAACGACGGCTTCGCCTTTCCCTTTGTCCATCTCGCCGTCGCCATCGCCCTGGCGGGCGGCGCGGCCAGTCAGGGTCTGCTGACCCATTGGCTGACCATCGACGTCCTGTGGCGGGTGGCGGCGGGCGTAAGCGTCGGCTGGGGCGTCGGCAAGCTGCTGGGCTGGGCCACCTTCAAGGCGCCGCACGCCCGGATGTCGGGTACGGGCGACGGTCTCGTGGCCCTCGGCGCGACCCTGGTGGCCTACGGCGTCACCGAGGCGGCGCACGGCTACGGCTTCCTGGCGGTGTTCGTCGCTGGCCTGGCCCTGCGCGAAACCGAGCGCGACCACGCCTTCCACGAAGCCATGCACGACTTCGCCGAACAGGTGGAGCGCCTGCTGATGATGTTGGTCCTGGTGCTGCTCGGTGGGGCGGTGGCCGGCGGTCTGCTGGACTCCCTGACCTGGAAAGAGATCGCCTTTGGTCTGGCCCTGGTGTTCGTCATTCGGCCCCTGGCCGGATGGATCGGGTTGATCGGCTCGCCCCACTCCCTCCGCGAACGGGCCCTCGTGGCGTTCTTTGGTATTCGAGGGATTGGTTCGCTCTACTACCTGGCCTATGGTCTCAATCACGGGCACTTCCAGCGGTGGGATCGCCTATGGGCAATCACTGGCTTCGTGGTGTTGTGTTCGATCCTGGTGCACGGCGTCACCGCCACGCCCTTGATGGCGCGGATCGACGCCTGGCGCGCGGCCAACAAACCCCGCTGAATGACCACAACCTCGACGGGATCGCGCTCGGCCTAAGGATGCGACAAAGCGTCACATCCGGAATATCGAAGAAACTCAAGGCGGTCGTTCATCGTATTCCTTCCGCCGGGGGAACGGGATCAAGATGCAGGCTAGCGCCGCCCATCAGGAGCAACGACGGCAGGACTCGCTCCTGGCGCTACTGGCGGTGTCGCTGGTGGCCAGCCAGGCCTTCAGCGACTTCCTGACCCGCGACGCCTTGGGCATCGCCGCGCTGTGGCCGTCGAACGCTCTGCTGACGGCGGGGTTTCTGGTTCTCAGCCGCCCCCGCAGGCTCATCCTCGCCGCGATCGCGCTGGTGGCCCATCTGGTCATCGACCTGTTGGTCGGCGACAGTGTTGGCCGCGCCGTCATCTATACCGTGGTCGACCTCGGCGAAGCCGTCTTGGCGTGGGTGGTGATCCGCCGGTTCTTCGGCGGTCCGCCGCGCGTGCGCACCATGCGACAGCTGGCCCTGCTGACCACCCTGACCGCTCCGGTGGCCTTGCTGATGTCAGCGGTCTGCGCGACGCTGCTGTTGATCTTCTATCGACAGCCGTTCCTGCCGGTGATGGGCGCCTGGTTCGTGTGCGGCGTGCTGGGCATGGCCATCGTGCTGCCCGGCGTGCTGGTGCTGATCGACGCCGAGCATCGCCGCACCTTTCAACGGGCGCCGCCGGAACAGCTGGGGCTGGCCGTGCTGATGGCAGGGCTTAGCGGCGCAGTTTTCTACGCCAAGGGCTTGCCCGCCCCGTTCCTGCTGTTCCCGGCCGCCGTGCTGACCGCTTTCCGCCTGGGTCCGCGCGGCGCGGCCCAGGCTTCGCTGATCGTCGCCTGCGTCGCCATTCCGCTCACCGTGAACGGCCTGTGGACCCAGCAGATCTCCACGGGCTGGTCCCACGCTCATCAGAACCGATTTGTCCAAGTGTTCGTCGGTGTGCTGTTCGTCACCAGCCTCGCCACCGGCCTGGCCCTGGCCCAGCAAGAGCGCCTGCGCCGTCTGCTGGTCCGTCGCGAACAATTGACCCGCGCCGCCCGCGCCCGCGCCCTGTCCGCCAACGAGGCCAAGACCGAATTCCTGGCCACGATGAGCCACGAAATCCGCACGCCGCTCAACAGCGTGCTCGGCTTCTCCCAACTCCTGGTCGAGCGCACGGACCTGCCGGCCGACGCGCGCCGCCAACTGGGTCTGATCGACACCGCCGGCAAGGCCCTGCTGACCGTGGTCAACGACATCCTCGACTTCTCGCGGGTCGAGGCCGGCCAAGTGGAGCTGCTGTTCCAGCCCACCTCGGCGGCGGCCGTGCTGCACGACGCGGTCGGCATTATCCGGCCCGAGGCCGAGAACAAGGGCCTGACCATCGAGGTCGAGGTGGTCGACCAGGTCGGCGGCCTGCATGACCTGGACGGCCTGCGCCTGCGTCAGGTGCTGCTGAACCTGCTAAACAACGCGGTGAAGTTCACCGAGGTCGGCCGGATCCGGGCCCGCCTGGCGATTGAGCCGGGCGAGATCGAGGATAGGCTGCGGTTCGAGATCGTCGACACCGGTGTTGGCATCGCCATCGAGCAGCAAGGGCGTCTGTTCCAGCGCTTCAGCCAAGTCGACGGCTCGGCCAGTCGCGCTTACGCAGGCGCCGGCCTTGGCCTGGCGATCAGCAAGGCCCTGGTCGAGTTGATGGGCGGCAGGATCGGCGTCGATACGGCACTGGGTCACGGCTCGGCCTTCTGGCTGGAGCTCGGCGCGCCGCAGGTCGAAGCCTATGACCTCCCAGAGGCCCAGCCAGCAGCCGAACCCGGCGCGGCGCGCATCCTGCTCGTCGATGACCACCCGATGAACCGCGAGATCGGCGCGGCGCTGCTAGCCCTGGTCGGCTGCCGGGTCGAGACCGCCGACAATGGCCAGCAAGCCGTGGCCATGGCCGCGCGCGGCGGCTACGACATCATCCTGATGGACATCCACATGCCCGAGATGGACGGCCTGGCCGCCACCCGGGCCATCCGCGCCCTCGACGGAGAGGCCGGCAAGATTCCGATCATCGCCATGAGCGCCGACGCCCTGCCCCAGCAGGTCGAGCGCTGCTATGCCGCCGGCATGGTCGACCACGTGGCCAAGCCCGTGCAGCGCGAGGTGCTGTACGCCAAGGTCAGTCGGTGGCTGGCGCGGAAGTAGGCATTCTTCTCCCTGTGGGGCAGGTGTCGGCGCAGCCGACGGAGGGGGCGTGATCGGCAGTTAGCCGGACTCGGATCGACGATCCCAAAGCTTTCCCCACCAGCCTTCGGCCGCCTCCCCCAGAGGGGAAGGAACTAGGCTTCCCTCTCACCGCCTCCCCCACTAACCTCCCCCCGCTATTCGGGGAGAAGAGCATGAACACCCTGCGCCTGGCCGCCCTGGCCCTCTGCGCCGTTTTGGCCGCCTGTTCGCCCGCCAAGCAGGCTGTGGAGACTCCCGGCCGCACGGCCTTGAAGCTGGCCACTGACTGGAAGGCTGAGGCTGAACTCGGCGGCTATTACCAAGCCCTGGCCACCGGCGAATACGCCAAGCGCGGGCTGGACGTGACCCTGATCCAAGGAGGTCCCGGCGTGAACGTGCCGCAGCTTCTGGCCGCCGGGGCGGTGGACGTGGGCGTCGGCTCCAACAGCTTCATCGTGCTGAACCTGGCCCAGCAGAACGTGCCGGTCAAAGCGGTCGCCGCCTTCATGGACAAGGATCCCCAGGTCCTGATCGCCCACCCCGGCCAGGGCGTGAACAGCATCGCCGACATGAAGGGCCGACCGATCCTGCTGTCGGACGCCTCCAAGACCGGCTTTTGGGTGTGGCTGAAGGCCAAGCACGGCTTCACCGACGACCAGGTCCACAGCTACAACTATTCGGCCGCGCCGTTCCTGGCCGACAAGCGGGTGATCCAGCAGGGCTATGTCACCTCCGAGCCCTACCTCATCGAGAGGGAGGGCAAGCTGAAGCCGGCGGTATTCCTGCTGGCCGACGACGGTTACCCCTCATACGCCTCGATGGCGCTCGTCCCCGACGCCCTGATCGCCAAGAACCCCGCGGCGGTGAAAGCCTTCGTCGAGGCCACGGCTGCGGGCTGGACGTCTTACGTCTATGGCGACGCCAAGCCGGGCGACGCCCTGATCCTCAAGGACAATCCGGAAATGACCCAGGACGTCCTCGACCAGGCGCGCGACAAGATGCGGTCCTACAGCGTGGTGCCCCGCACCGGCGTGGGCGCTATGACCGACGCGCGCTGGGCGGCGTTCTTCGCGGCAACCTCTGGCCAGGGCGTCTATCCTAAGGGCATGGACTACAAGCGGGCCTATTCGCTGGACTACCTGCCGAAGTGATCGCGGCCCTGCAACAGGTCGAGGTGGATTACCCCGGTCGCGGGCGCGCCCTGGGTCCCATAGACCTGACCCTGAACGCCGGAGAAATCGTCGCCCTCGTCGGCCCGTCGGGTTGCGGAAAGTCCACGGCGCTGCGTCTGCTGGCGGGGCTGGAGTCGCCGACGCGGGGTACGGTGACCCGCGCCGCCGGTCGGGGCGAGACCTCGGTGGTGTTCCAGGCCCCGACCCTGGCCCCGTGGATGAGCACGGCGGCCAATGTCGCCCTGCCGCTCGAACTGGCTGGAACGCCAAGGCGGCAGGCTCGGGAGCAGGCTGTCGCGGCCCTGGCCAGGGTGGGCCTCAAGGACGCCGAGACCGCCCGCCCCGCCCAGCTGTCGGGCGGCATGGCCATGCGCGCCGCCCTGGCGCGCGCCCTGGTCACCAGCCCGCGCTTGCTGCTGCTGGACGAACCTTTCGCGGCCCTCGACGAGATCACCCGGCGGGCCTTGGCTGATGATGTTCTGGACCTGGTCGAGGCCCTGGCGCCCGCTGTGGTCTTCGTCACTCACAATGTGGAGGAGGCCGTCTATATGGCCCGGCGGGTCGTCGTGATGAGCCCCGGTCCGGGCCGCATCGCGGGCGAGGTGGCGGTCGAGGGGCCTGTCGTCCGGCCGCCCGGCTTTCGGACGACAGCAGCGTTCCGCGAGACGGCGGAGGCGGTGTCAGGCTTGCTGGCGCGCGGTGTCGAGGCGGCGGCATGACCGCCGCTCAACAGGCCCTGCCCCTGTGGGGGGGGCGGCGCGAAAGCGCCGGTGGGGGGAGCAGACCCGCCTCGACCGACTCCCCCCTCCGTCGGCTTCGCCGACACCTCCCCCACGGGAGGAGGACTTGGTAATGAAGCTCCTCGCCCCCCTTGCCCTGATCATCCTTCTCCTGGCCGCCTGGGAGCTAAGCTGTCGCGTCCTCAACGTGCCGGTCTACCTCCTGCCCGCGCCCTCGGCGATCGGCGCCGCCCTGGCCCAGGGTTGGCCGCTGCTGCTGTCCAGCGCCTGGGGGACCTTGTCGACCGCCCTGATCGGCCTGGCCCTGGCCAGCCTGCTCGCCTGCGGCCTGGCCCTGCTGGTCAGTCTCAATCCCGTGCTGGAGGACGCTATACGGCCCGTGGCCGTCATACTGCAGGTCACGCCGCTCCTGGCCCTTGGACCTTTGATGACCATCTGGGCTGGGATAGACCATCCGCAGCGCGCGGTCACAGCCCTGGCCGCCGTGGCCGCTTTCTTCCCGATCTTCTCGGGCGCCCTGACCGGCCTCAAGTCCGTGGATCCAGATCTGGCCAGGTTATTCGACCTCTATGGCGCGGGACCCGTCCAGCGTCTGTGGCGGTTGCGCCTGCCCTCGGCGGTCCCGGCCTTGCTGGAGGGCCACAAGGTGGCGGCCGGCCTGGCTGTTGTCGGAGCCGTGGTCGCCGAGTTCGTCGCAGGCTCCGGCGGCGTCCAGGGCCTGGCCTGGCGGTTGCTAGAGGCGTCCTACCGCCTGCAGACCGCGCGTATGTTCGCCGCCCTGGCCGTGCTGGCTGTGCTCGGCGTGGCGCTGCACGGCGTGATGGCGCTGGTGGAACGCCGCCTGCTGGCCTGGTGGTGGGGTCGCTGACCCGAGCCTGGCGCGGCCCAGGGTCACGGCGCGCGAATTCGCGGCGCCGTTAGGCCCGGATTAAGTCGGGATGCTTATGGATCAAGGGGACCCTGCTCGTTTCCGGACCGGTTCATGCGCCTTGTTGTCCTCCTGCCCGTGCTGATCAGCGTCGCCGCCCCGGCGTATGCCGAAGGCGCGCGCGAGAGCCGCTATGGTCCCAGCAGCCCCCGCCAGACCACCGCCGCCGTCGCCGTGACCGCCGCCGCGGCGACCGCACGCTATGACGGACCCATGCTGGGTTGGGCCAACAAGCGTCAGGCGGCCGCCTTCGTCTCGACGTCAGCCACACCGGCGCCGGTCGCCGCATCGACCAATTACCAGCCCGCTCGCGCCCCGGCCACGCCAAGGCCGGCAGCCTTCACACCACCGGCCGCGCCGCTGCCGACCAGCCTCTACGCCCCGCCGACCCCGCCCGCGTCGCCGCCGCCGCCAGCCGCCCGGCAGGTCGCCGCCGTGAACACAGCCGGAACAGGTGCGCGCTTCTACTCCGTGGGCCGTGAATACGGCCTGACGCCCGACGCCATCCCGCCCCTGGGCCCTGACAGCCGCGTGCTGATCACCGCCAGCGAACCGACGCCCGAAGCCAGAGACGCCGCGCCCCGCCATGGCTCGGCCGATTGGCTGGCGGCCGGCGTGAATGGCGACGACGAAGATGACGACGGCGACAGCCTCAAGACCCGGAAATTCCAGTGATCCAGTCGCGTCTGCACGACCTCATCGCCCTGGCCGACGAGCCGTCCAGCGAGCGCCGCCGCGACCTGCTGCGTGGGGTCACCGACCTGTTCTTCGCCAGCGAGAGCCACGACGATGTGGAGATGGGCCTGTTCGACGACGTCATGGGCCAGTTGGCCGGCGAGATGGAAGAGGCCGTCAAGATTGAGCTGGCCGAGCGGCTCGGCACGGTGGCGAAAGCGCCGCCGACCCTGACCCGGGCCCTGGTCAGCGACACCATCGCCGTCGCCCGCCCGATCCTGCAAGGCGCCCCGCAGCTTACCGAGGCCGATCTGCTGCACGTGGCCCGCACCCAGGGCCAGGACCATCTGCGCGCCATCTCCCAGCGCCTCGCCGTGCCCATGGTCGTCTCGGACGCCATCGTGGCGCGCGGCGACGACACCACTTTGAGCGTGCTTCTGCGCAATGAAGGCGCGGTGCTGTCGCGCAAAGCCCACGAGACGGCCATCGACCGCGCGACCGCCAATCCCGAGTTGCACGAGGCGGTGATCGATCGCCAGGCCCTGCCCATCGACCTGCTCAACGAGATGTATTTCGTGGCCGAGGCGCGACTGCGCGACCGGATCATGGAGCGCAACGCCAATGTCGATCCGATCGCCCTCGACGCGGCCCTGAAAGCCGGCCGCAACCGCGTGGCCGAACGTGACGGCGCCCTGCCGCCCGACTATGCTGCTGCGGTCGAGGAGATCAGCGCGATGAAGGCTCGCGGCGGCGTCACGCCGCCGGTCTTGGCCGGCATACTGCGGGCCAAGAAGACCACCTTGTTTCTGGTCGCCCTCGCCGAGATGGCCGACATCGACTTCCACACCGCGCGCAAGATCATCGAGCGCCGCGAGCTCGACGGCCTGGCGGTGGTCTGCAAGGCGGCCGATTTTGATCGCGCCCTGTTCCTCACCTTCGCCCTGCTGATCCTTGATCCCAACGACAACGCCATGGACAAGGCCAAGGCCTATGGCGAGCTCTACGCCGCCCTGCCCCGCGATGCGGCCCTGCGCACTATCCGCTTCTGGCGCATGCGTCGCACCACGGGCGACGTGGCGGCGGCCTAAGGCTCGCGCCTGATCCCGACCACTGGAGGCGCGGAAACCACACCGAGCCCCGTTTGGCGTCGCGTTGATCCGGCCACGGGCGGAACTCGCTCGGCAGGCGATCGTTTGAAGTCCATCGAGGGGCCTTCCTCCGGAGCGCCCTTGTGGAACAGTCAAAGAAACGCGCGACCCTGGTCGCCTCCGTCGCCGTGGCCGGGACCATGACGGCGGCCGCCATCGCCGCCCTGGCGTGGCCAGCCCTGACGCGACCGGAGCCGCCCACGGAGGCGGCGGCGGGAGCGGACGGGATCAGTATCCATTTGGTCCAACCGCCGAAAGCGGCGGTCGCGCGGACCGGCCTCCTGGATGTTGGCCTTTCCGACGCCGCCCTGGCCATGACCAAGGGCCGGCAGGCGTTGACCGACACCTTCGCCCCCGCTGCAGATTCGCCGCCGCCGAGGCCGGTGATGGGGCTCGCGCCTCCCCGGGTCATCCCCGTCGAGCGCGACGACGAGGAGGTTGGTCTCCCCCAGACGGAGCCTGACCGTCGTGATGATCGGTGGGAGCGCGAGCGCTGGGCGCGCGATGACGCCCGGGAGGCGCAACGCGCCCGCTGGGAACGTGAGCGCATGGCCGAGGACGACCGCCGCGAACGGGCCGCGCTGGAGCAGGAGCGGCTGGAGCAGCGTCGTTGGCGCGATGACCGCGAGGACGATCGCTACGCCCCGCCGCCGCGCGGCGACGATCCGCCGCCCGGCGAGCCCTGGTAGGCCAGTCTAGCGAATACGGATGCGGACCGGGACTTCAATGAATGAGCCAGCACGGCTCTTGCCGTCGGGGCCCATCAGCTCGACCTGGAACTGCGAGGCCATCGACAGGGCGGCTTGACCGACGCCCAGTTCGGCCGGGGTCTCGCTCTGCACCGAGCAGGCGGTCAGGCCGCCATCGCGCTTGACCATGCAGCTGAGGATCGCTTCGGCGACCTGAGGCGTAGTGTCCCGGATCTGGGTCATGGCGGGTTGAGCCGAGGTGGTCGGCGCGGGAGCGATGGAAACGGCGGCGGCGGCGAGCAACGAAGCGATCACTGGGTCTTCCCTACTGGCTTGGGTCCAGGCCCCGTCGGAGCCGGCCGGTTTCATTCTGGGTCAGGCGGGGTGCGCCTGTTTCACGCGTTGCAACCCTTGAGCCGCCAACTCGGTTAGCGACCGCAGGCCCAGTTCGGCGAACACGTCAAAGGCGCTGGCCAAGGCCATGGCGGCCCGATCCAGGCGGCCATCGTCGCGACCGGTGATCTCGACTCGCGCCTCGTAGAGCCGGGCCAGATTCATCTGGGCCACGGCCCAGGCGGCCGGATCGCGCGCGCCTGGCGCGGCGGTAAGCTCGGCCTTGAAGGCCATCTCGGCGGCGTCGAGCACGGCCAGGTCGGCGGTCAGCTCGGCGCAGCGGGCCAGGCTGAGGGCTCGGTTGTTGGCGACCACGGCGCGCAGGGCCAGGGCCGGCTGGGTCTTGAGAATGTGCGAGGCGCGGTCGTAGCAGGTGACGGCGCGTTCGAAACAGCGCTCCGAGGTCGTCGCCTCGCCCATGGCTTGCAGGCCGGCCCCCAGCGCGGCCTGGGCGCGGGCCCAGTCCATGGGGCTGTGGTCGGCGGTGACCGGCTCCAACGCCTGGGCCAAGGCCTCGACGCCGTCGGCGATGTGGTTGATCTCGCCGTCCAGTTCGCCCAGTTGCACCAGCGCCGTGCCGCGCAGCGACTCGAGCCGCGACCAGGCCAGGGGCTCGAAGTCCGGGTCTAGCGCCGCCTCGGCGGCCTTGGCCTCGTTCAGCGCGACCTCGGTCAAGGCGCGGTCCTTCAGGCGAGCGGCGCACGACAGCAAAAGCTCGACGCGCGCGGCGCGCTGGTCGGCCAGCAGCAGGCGCGAAGCCCCGCCCTTGACCCGACGCGCGGCCGACAGGCCTCGCAGCGGCGATTCAAAAGCCTGGGCCGCAGCCAGGGCGCGGTCGATATCGTTCTCGGCCAAGGCGACGCGGCCTTCCAGCCCGGCCATCAGGGCCTCAGCCATGGCGCAGCGATGGCCTGGCGCGGTCTTGGCCAGGGTCAGGGTGGCGCCGGCGGCGGCGTGCAGGCCCTCATCGCCGAACATGTCGGCGCCCAGAACCGCCAGGGTCGCCTGCTCGCAGCGCGCGGCGGCCAGGCAGTCGGCGCGGCGTTCGGTCTCGAAGATTTTGGCGGCGGCTTCGGCCTGCGCCGCGCCCTTGCGCAAGGCGGCGGCGTCGCCGGAGCGGCGGGCCAGTTCGCGCCAGACCGTGGCGGCTTCCAGCAGGCGGCGGCCGCGATCCTTGGCGCCGATGCGGCCGGCGGCCACGTCGGCCGAGCGGGCCTCGTTGACCAGCAGTCGCAGGTCTAGCAACTCCAGCAGCGAGGTGTCGCCGCCGGTCAGTCCGTCCCGATGGGCGGCGGCCCTGGCGGGGGCGCCGGCGTCGACTCCGAAGAGTCTTTTCAGATCACGACCAAACTCAAACATCGCTGCGTACTCCGCACACGGAACGTCCCACGCCGGGACGTCCGGCAAGGGTTCAACGCATCTGTAGCAAAGCCGGAGCCATCGCGTTTAACAAGTCGTTAACCGACCCTAAGATGGCGTTAACCGTAAATATTTGGGACTCGTTTACGCTTCGTTCCTGAAAGCCACCCAAAGCGTTGTTTCCGCCCCGATATGGCACATTTTTTGCTTACCGGTTCTTGACGGGACGGCGAAAAAGCCATCCGCGTTAGAACTCTGTTCATCGACCTGAAGATGACGTTAACCAAGGCTTTTAAGGCCTGGTTTACTTTCTGTTCCGGCGAAGCTGTCTCCAGCCCGTTCGTCACCCGCCTCTGGCCACGTCGGGGCGACGGCCCTAGACAGGCGCCATGACCGCCGTGACCCTCTGGACCGCCGCCCTGTGCAAACCCGACCCCGGCTATGGCGGCTGGGCTTACGTGCGGCGCAACGCCGACGGGACCCTGGCCGGCGCGGCTGGCGGTGAGCGTCGCGTCACCGGCCCGCGCATGGTTCTGACCGGCCTGATCGAAGCCCTGACCGCCCTGGCCGACCTGCCGGCGCAGACGGCCGTGAAGCTCTATGTCGCCGAGCCCTCCCTGGCCGCCGAGTTGGTCGCGACCGACGGCGCCTACGCCCTGGCCGAACCCGACGCCTGGGCCGCCGCCCGCAAGCTGCTGGCCGCCCGTCCGGTGCTGACCCTGACGCCGCTGACCGACGCCACGCCCGCTGCGGGCTTCCTCAAGGCTTGGGCCGATTTCGGCCTCGACACCGCCAAGACGCGGGGCAGCTTCAAGGCCATGATCCCGAAGCCGAACCTGCTGAAGTTCCCCGGCTAGATCATTTCCCGACCTGACTGCGTCAGGCCGTGAGCTCTAATCTTCTGTTTTGACGCATTTTTCTTCACGCGAACCGCAACCACTTCGCTCGAAAAATGCTCTAGCGCCCCGCCACGATCATGTCGGCCGTCGCCACGTTGCAGGCCAGTGGCACCTCGGCCAGGGTCGCCATGCGGATCAGCGCCTTGACGTCGACATCGTGCGGCTGGGGCGACAGCGGGTCGACGAAGAACACCAGCATGTCCAGCAGACCCTCGGCCAACAGCGCGCCCAGTTGCTGGTCGCCGCCCAGCGGTCCGCTCTTTAGCCGGGTCAGGTCCAGGTCCGGCAAGGCCTCGAGGATCCGGCCGCCGGTGGTTCCGGTGGCGCAGAGCTTGTGCTGGCTCAAAAAGCCCCGGTGCGCCACGGCCCACGCGACCAGGGCGGCCTTTTTATCGTCGTGGGCGACGAGGCCGACGGCGAAGGGACGGTTGGGCATGGGCGGCTCCGGACGCCAAGAGGGACGCACTCATTTCGCGCCCTCGCCCGAATGACAAGAGCGTCCTGGCGTCGGCGCTGACGATCCCCCGAGCAGGGATGCTCCCGCCGCGAGCAGGATATCGCTTCGGCGGCGCGGCTCCAGACGAGACCTTGCGCGTCCCTCAAGAGCGGCGTGTCCTGCCAAGGTCGGGCCGGCAAGACCCGCGCCAAGGAGACGGGAACGAACATGGACATGCAAAATTCTGACGCAAAGGCTCTGGGCCGCCGGTCGTTCCTGCGCGCCGCCGCGCTGGTCGCCGCGACGCCGATCCTGACCGAGGCCAGCCTGGCTCGCGCAGCACAGACCACCGCCGCCCCGCCGTCCGGCATGGCCCTGCACGGCCAGGGCCCCAGCGTGCCGCCGCCCGGTTCGGTGCTGATCAACGCCAACGAAAACCCGCTGGGCCCGTCCAAGGCCGCCTGCGACGCCATCGCCCGCGTGGCCCCTTTGGGCGGCCGCTACGACCTCAATGGCGAGACCGAGATGCTGGCCATGACCTTCGCGGCCCAGAACGGGCTGAAGGTCGAGAACATCGCCGTCTATGCAGGCTCCTCCGAGCCGCTGCACTACAGCGTGCTGGCCTTCACCTCGCCGACCCGCAGCTTCGTCACCGCCGATCCGTCCCATGAGGCGGGCATGTATGCGGCGATGACCAGTAAGGCCAAGATCGTCAAGGTGCCGCTGGCCGCCGACTACGGCCACGACGTCAAGGCCATGGTCGCCGCCGATCCGGCCGCCGGGGTGATCTATATCTGCAACCCCAACAACCCGACCGGCACGACCACCACCAAGCAGGACATAGCCTGGGCGCTGGACCACAAGCCCGCCGGCTCGATCCTGCTGGTCGACGAGGCCTATATCCACCTGTCGGACGCCCAGGACACGCTGGACCTGGTGGCGGCGGGCAAGGACCTGATCGTGCTGCGGACCTTTTCGAAGATCTATGGCATGGCCGGCATCCGCTGCGGTTTCGCGGTGGCCCGGCCCGACCTGCTGGCCAAGCTGGCGCCGTTCGGCCAGAACGCCATGCCGATCACCGGCTCGGCCGCCGCTCGCGCCTCGTTGGAGGACAAGGGCCTGGTCGCCGAGCGCAAGACGATCATCGGCGACACCCGCCGCGACACCCTGGCCTGGCTGAAGGCCAACGATTACAGAGTGATCGGTGCGCCCGAGACCAACTGCTTCATGATCGACACTGGCCGCGACGGCAAGGGCGTGATCGCGGCGATGAAGGCCCAGCACGTCTATATCGGCCGCACCTGGCCGATCTGGCCCAACGCCGTGCGGATCTCGGTGGGGACGCCCGCCGAGATGGCGGCCTTCAAGACAGCGTTCAAGACGGTGATGGCGAGCCCGGCGGTGGCGATGGAGGGCCATGACCTCGGTGGACATCGGGCCGACCTGGGCCATTACCCGACCGCCTAGCGCCGCTGCGAACTGGCGACCGAGCCAGGGTGAAAATCCTCCCCCCGTGGGGGAGGTGGTCGCGCAGCGTCCGGTGGGGGGAGTTTTGGGGTCTTCGATCGCAGGTCTGGCCGGCATCCGATCACTCCCCCCACCGTCGGCTTTGCCGACACCTCCCCCACGGGGGAAGGACTTGAGACACACGGCTTCGTCGCCTGACGGGATGGCCCGAAAGGGGGTTGAGGAGGCGCGGAGCGGCCGGGCCAAGCCCGGATGACCGTGAGGTAGAGTTTGCGTTTCGGCGTGGACCGACCGCTCCGCGAAACCGTTTGTCTCGAGGGACGGCGATTGAGGGCTTGTTTCATCCCGATCGTCGTTCCCCCTCGGACGGGCAGGATCAAAGTCGCCCGGAAGGGGCCGTCAGCGACTCCGACAGATCCTGGAACAGACCGGTTTGACTCCCGGCCCCGTCGACCCGCGCAGATCCCGGCAAGGTTTTGATGGGCGGCGGATTTCTCCGACAACCCACACCCGCCTCGCGCGTGGCCCTGCACGGCCCCGCTCGGTTCCATCTCCATCGCCGCTTCGGGTCGGGTACCAAGCGCCCTCCTCCGCGACGGAGACGGGGTTAGTATGAGGCGGTTGTGGGTGCGCCAGCGGTCGTGACGCTGATTATTTTATAGGGCGTTGATATTGCCCGGTTGTTTATAAAGAATTGTGGGGACAGACGACGCTCGATCCCCTCTCCGAGAGGGAGAGGGTTCAACAAAGGCGGCCCGGCACCGCTAAACAAGGACCGCCCAGCCCCTTCCCTGACCGCCCGCCACGGCGAGGCCGCGCCTTGAAACCTTGATGGCGAGCTTGCTCTGCGTCTGACGATGTCAAGGACGGCGCGGAGCGCCGCCGCGACGCGGCCGCCAGAGGCGGTCCTTGACATCGTCAGACGCCAGAGCTCCGATCCACCAAGGGTTTAAGGCGCATCCGGGGCGGACGCGGGCGGTCGCCGGAAGCAGACATTCCAAAAGTCTGCGAAGAGTGGGAAACGAACAATAGCTCCGAGCGCGACGGAGCCTAAGCGAGCGCTTTCACCTCAAAATCCTGGACGAAGCCACATCCTCATCGCGTTTATAAGCTCGCGCAGAGGCTGACCTTCAATGTCCTCATCCGAGTATCTTGCAGCCTTCAAGGCTAGATAGTTCTCGCCGATGAAGTCTGTGAAACGGGCCCACAGCTCCGAGGGTGGTGGTGGCGGAGCGGCCATCGATTGAGCCAGCCAGTCGCGGACGATCTTGCATATTCGGCTAGGATCGTTGTTGTGCGCTTCAACATCAGATCCTGCCAGATCAGACAGCGCCTTTTTTAGTTCGTGAGCTTTATCCTCTAGGATGAGTATCTTTTTCTCTGCGAGCTCTCCGCCGCCATATAATCTGCACGCATAGTCGACGCCCAGCTCAAATGGCATATTAAGGCGAAAGTACTCTTTGCTCTTTTTGGCGCGCAGTCGGGACAAATCATGGACCGCAAACATACTTTCATTGATTAGTTCAATAATTTTTTCTAACCTCACGTCCGCACCATCTGCTCTCTCTAAGGCGATGCGGGGTTCGAAGCCGAGTGCTAGGATGCAAATAATTAACGGCCGAAGTAAATCGACGTATTCTTTGTCGAAGGGGCAATTAATGAATACGTTTAGGCGAAATGACAAATTCACGTCACTTCTTGTATGAGGTATGATCTCTAATCATGCCGTTCTTGCCATGAATGAAGACATCGCTACCGTCCCGGCGAGCGTGCTCTTTGCCATACTCGATGGCCTCTTCTTGCCGTGTGAAGTTTTTTGATGCCCTGGCAGCCCCCTGCTTACGGACGCTCCAGCCGCCTGACGTGCTCGGGACGACATGTCGCGTATCTTTTGCCATTGGGCCTCCGCTAGGCAAATCTACGTGCCTACACCGCTTAATGTGCCTTCCCATCCGTCGTCTTTCAAGCGCTGACGGCGGCCGAAAATGGTGGGCCTGGACGCTGCTGACCGCAAGCGGACATTCGGCAAGTCCGACTAGGCTCGGAAGCCGGCTTTGGGATCGATCCGGACAGTCGACGTCCAGCACCTCAACGCGAAGCCCTAGTTATCAGGCACTCACCCCCTACCCCCTACCCCCTACCCCCTACCCCCGCTCCTTCGTTCGCTCGAACCGCACCTTTGGGAACCGCTCTGTGACATAGCCGATTTCCCACGACGACTTGCCCAGAAATACCGGCTGGTCGTCGATGTCGTGGGCCATGGCCATGCGGTGCTTGTTGGTGAAGTCCTCGACGTCGGCGCGGTCGCCATTGACCCAGCGGGCTTCGGAATAGGGAGCGTTCTCGAACAGGCAGTCGAGGGCGTATTCGTTGGCCAGGCGGTCGGCCATGACCTCGAACTGCAGTTGGCCCACGGCGCCGACCACGAAGTCGGAGCTGCCGATCATCGGCCGGAAAAGCTGGGTTACCCCTTCTTCTGCCAGGCCTTCCAGCGCCTTTTTCAGGTGCTTGGCCTTCAGCGGATCGCGAACCCGAACGCGGCGCAGGATTTCCGGGGCGAAGTTGGGCAGGCCGGCGAAGCGCAGGGTCCCGCTCTCCGACAGGCTGTCCCCAACCCGCAGCACGCCGTGGTTGGGGATGCCGATCACGTCGCCGGCGAAGGCGTCCTCAGCCAGTTCGCGGTCGCTGGCGAAGAACATGATCGGCGCGTTGACGCTCATGGCCTTGCCGGTATTCTGGGCCTTCAGCTTCATGCCGCGCACGAACTTTCCGCTGGTCAGCCGCAGGAAGGCGATGCGGTCGCGGTGGTTGGGGTCCATATTGGCCTGGACCTTGAACACGAAGCCCGAGACCTCCGGATCGCCGGGCGCCACATGGGTGTCGACGCCGCTCTTGTTGACCTTGGCCGCATGCGGCGGGGGGGCATAGGCGCCGATGCCGGCCAGCAGCTCGTTGACGCCAAAGTGGCGCAGGGCCGAGCCGAAGAACACCGGCGTCATGTGGCCTTCGAGGAAGCTCTTGACGTCGAACGGCTTGGCGGCCTCGGAGACCAGCATGGCCCCCTCCTCCACCTCCGACAGCTCCTCTGGGTCGAGATACTGGACGATGGCGTTGGACTTCAGCGACACGGCGGCCGGGTGGCCCTCGTCGTCGGTCGAGCTCTTCTTGGCGTAGGGGATGAAGGTCTGGCCGCGCAGGTCAAGCATGCCCTTGAAGCGTCCACCCGAACCGGCCGGCCAGTAGAGCGGCGCCGGATCGAGGGCCAGTTTCGAGGAGACCTCGTCCAGCAGCTCGAACGGGTCCTGGGCCTCGCGGTCCATCTTGTTGATGAAGGTGATGATCGGGATGTCGCGCAGGCGGCACACTTCGAACAGCTTCAGGGTCTGGGGCTCGATGCCCTTGGCGGCGTCCAGCACCATGATCGCCGCGTCGGCGGCCGTCAGGGTGCGGTAGGTGTCTTCCGAGAAGTCCTCGTGGCCCGGGGTGTCGAGCAGGTTGAACATCAGGCCGTCGTGGTCGAACGTCATCACCGAGGCCGAGACCGAGATGCCGCGCTCGCGCTCGATCTTCATCCAGTCGGACTGGGTGCGGCGAGCCTGGCCGCGGGCCCGCACCGCGCCGGCCGCGCGGATCGCCCCGCCGGCCAGCAGCAGGTTCTCGGTCAGGGTGGTCTTACCGGCGTCAGGGTGGCTGATGATCGCGAAGGTGCGGCGGCGCGCGGCCTCGAGGGCGAGAGAAGTGCTCATCAGCGGGGGTTAACGCTCCGGCGCGCCGTTGTCACCTTCCCCGGGCGTCTGATCGGGCGTTTCCGACGGAGCTGCGGCTGCGTCAAACCGTACCGCTTGCACGAAAACTCTCATATGGCCCTAGGCAGCCTAGGGTTTTCGGATCATGCTGATTTTACGGCGACAGGTCCCCTGCAGAGGGACCGCCGCGAGCGAGGAAACGACGAATGGCCATGGTTCACGACCCGCGCCACCAGCGTGGCGCATGCACTCCTCAAGGCACGGCCTTGTGCTTCGGCGTCGCGGTGGCGGGCCTGGTGATGGCCGCGGTGGCGCTGAGCTGGCTGATAGGGCTGATCGGCCTGCTCTAGCCGGCCCCAAAAGACCAGCCTAGGCCGCCAGGCGTCGCCAGACCTGACGGTCGGCTTCCAGATTGCTGAGCGCGCCGGTCTTCTGCCGCTCGAACAACGACCCCATGATCTCCGGCCCAAGCTGGGCGTACCGCACCTGCACCTGATCAACCAGGCAACCGCGCGACGGGGCGATGAACAGCGCGGCGTTGATGTCCGGCATCTTGGCGATGATCAGGGTGGCCAGGCGTCGAGCCTTCTCCAGATCCTTGTGATGCAGCAGGGGCTCGGTGGCGTAAAGCTCCTGACCCAGCTTACCGACGTAGTTCAGTGACACCTTCGCGAAACGCTCGCGGGTGATCGGCGGGGCCGGTTCGGCCGCGTCGAGGCTGAGGACGACGTCGTTGAGCAGAAACAGCATCGGAACCTTGAAATCACCGGGCGGCGGCTGGGATCGGGGCGTTCGGGGAGAACCGCGTCATCCTGCCTCTGCGGGCTTTCGTTCCGGTTTAGGAGCAGGGTTAACAACCTGGGAAACCTGGAAATCCCCGATCGCGCCGGCGCCGAGCCCGGAACCAAGGCTTGGCGACCCCGCCTCGGCGCCCCATGTGGAAGCTTCGCCCTCGCCGGAGCCGCAGCACTTGATCCCATCCCCGATCACCACCGCCCTGCGCGTCGCCGGGTTCTGTCGCGTGTCGCCGCGCGAGACCGACGCCCTGCTCGGCCGGCCTGCGGTGGCAGGCTGGACGCCTTCGCCGACAGCTGGAATGATCTCGGCCTGGACCGCTTCATGGCCGACGGCGGTCGCTGTCGGCGGCGGCGGTTCGCGGCCTTTTCGGCGTCGCCGGAGCAGATTGTCCGCAAGCCCCACCAGCCGCACTATCAGAGTCGCGACCACAACGGCCTCAATGGCGGAGTGCAGCGCTGGTTCGCGCCAATCGACGACGCCATCGCCGACCATCCGGTGACCCAGGCTGTGATCGGCGCGGGCCTGGCGCTGTTCCATCCGCTAACGATGGATCCGCCCAAGGCTTGGCACGTCGAGCTCCACCAGTTCCGGATCGAGGCCGGCGATGGCGAGGCGGGGCTGCCCACGCCCGAGGGCGCCCATCGCGACGGCGTCGATTGGGTGATCATCATGCTGGTGGATCGCCACAACGTGGCCAGCGGCGTCACCGACATCTACGCCAATGACGGCGCCCGCCTGGGCAGCTTCACGCTGGAGCGCCCGCGCGACACGGTGTTCCTCGACGACCACCGCGTGCTGCATGGCGTAACGGCGATCCGCCCGCTCGAACCCGGCGCGCCGGCGCGGCGCGACGTGCTGGTGGCGACCTTCCGGCGGGAGTAGCGACCGCTAGAGCTGCGGATCGGCCTCCACCGGCTCGGTCAGGAAGTGGCGGCCTTCGCGGTCCTCGATCTCGATCACCCAGATGTCGGGATCGATCCGGGCAGCGCGCTGCGTATAGGCGTCCAGGTCGGGTTCGAAGTCCGAGCGGACCGGCTGCATCCAGAACCGCTCGCCGTCGCCGCGCGTCGCCTCGCCATAAAGGCGCGCGGTGTTGGCGCGCCGGTCCACGGCCTTGACCAGCACCGCCCCGGCGCGCGGGTCGCCCTTGCGCGTCACCATGGCGAAGGCCCCACCCAGCTCGGCGCGGCGGATCAGGGCCCCGACCCAGATATCCGTGGAAAGTAGCATCGCTAACCGAACCGCAACCTCGGCGCCCTAAGGCTGCCTGCTGAAACCGCTCTCGCAGAATACGAGACCATGACGTCGAAGACCAAGACCCTTGAGGGTTTGACGGCGCGGTGGCCAGGGATTTTCGTCGCCATCGCCGCGCTCGGCGCGGCGACCGCCGTCCAGGCCGCCACCGCCGCCGACCAGCTCTATGAACGCACGCTGATGACCTCGGCCGACGCCCGCTGCCGGCTGTTCAAGCCCGGCGTGGGTTCCGCCCTGGACGCCGCCCGGGCCCAGGCGCGGGGCGCGACCCTGCGCTCGGGGGCCAGCGAGGCCCAGGTCACGGCGCTGGAGGCCCGCGCCCAATCCAAGGCCGGCGCCGCGCCCTGCAATTCCCGCGACCTGACAACCGCCGCCGACCGCGTGCGCAAGGCCTTCGACGGCTATTCGACCATGTTGCGGATGACCTATCCGGGCGACCGCGCCACCTGGCAAGCCGACCGCTCGGTCTCGGCGACCATTCCGATCTGGCGGCTGTCGCAGCCGGCCGGCTTTGGCGCCGATCGACTGGTGTTCGGCCTGGAGGGTCGCGCCAACCAGATGCGGGCAGTGGTTGTTTTCGCCGACGCCGCCCAGCCCTACACCGCCCGCCTGGTGCTGCGCGACACGCTGCGCACCCAGGGCCCCTATCTGAACGCCCGCAACGCCAAGGGGCTCGCCGCCAACGCCGCTCCCCGCAACGCCAGCCGGGTGTTCGGCGCCGAGACCCGCGACAGCGCGCCCGTCACCCTGCTGCCGGCCGGCGCGAAGACGGGCTTGTCATTCCGCTTTCCCCGCGACGCCATCGACGCCATGAGCCGGCTGGACCCGCGCGAAGCCGCGACGCTGGAATTCGTGTTCACCGGCCGCGCGGGACAGGACGTGGTGCGGCGGGCCTATGTGGAGGTTGGCGATTTCGCGGCGGGGCGGGCGTTCTTGCGGTAGGCGCTCCGGCGGCGAACACTTGCCCTCTACGGATCGCTTCGCGATCGTCTTCCTCCAGAGGGGGAAGAGCTCAAGGCTCCGCGCCCATGGGGGCGGACAGACCGCGAAGCGGTCAGGTGGGGGCAAGTGTGTGAGCCGCCTACCGCGGCGGTGCGAACTTCACGACGTTGGGGCCTAGTTCAGGCTCGGCTTCGGGCTCGGCCATCGGCTCCAGGGTCGCCGGCATCGGCCGTGACGCGTGCAGCAGCACCGGCATGCGCACCGAGACGCTGGTGCCCGCGCCCATCCGGCTTTCCACATGCATCTCGCCGCCATGCAGCTTGGCGAAGGCGCGCACCAGCGACAGGCCAAGGCCCGTGCCCATGGCCCGCTGGTCGACACCGCCGGCCTGTTCATAGGGCCGGCCCAGGCGTTCCAGGTCTTCGGGACTGATGCCAACGCCGGTGTCGGCGACCACCAGCTCGAACTCACCGTCATGGCCGTCGGCGGTGACCGTCACCTGGCCGCCGCGCGGGGTGAACTTCAGGGCGTTGGACACCAGGTTCAGCACGATCTGCTTCAGCGCCCGACGGTCGGCGTCGACCTCCAGCTCGCCCGGCGGCAGCACGCCGCGCAGCTGCACGCCAGCCGCGTCGGCCTGGACGCGCATCAGCCGCATGGCCGCCGTTACCGCCTCGCGGGCGTCGAATTCGCCACGCGTCAGCTCGAACCGCTCGGCCTCGATCTTCGACATGTCGAGCACGTCATTGATCAGGTCCAGCAGGTGGCGGCCGCTCTCATGGATCAGCTCGGCATATTCGCCGTAGCGATCGGTCAGCGGGCCGAACATCCGGGCCCGCATGATGTCGGAAAAGCCCATGATGGCGTTGAGCGGGGTGCGCAGCTCGTGGCTCATGTTCGCCAGGAAGCGGGCGCGGCCGGCGGCCAGGCTCTCGGCCTCGGCGCGGGCTTGCTGCAAGGCGGTCTCGCGGGCGCGCTCGACGGTGGCGTCGCGCATGACCCCGACCAGCAAGGCGGGAGAAACCAGGCGCAATTCCAGGCTGACCGTGCGGGCCGGATCCAGAAGGGGCGCGAACGAGACGCTGGCCTCGCCGGCCTCGAGCGCGGCGGCCAGGGCGGCGCTGACCTTTTGGCGATCCCCGGCGCTGGCGACCGTGACCAGGCCTTCATTGACCAGATTGACCGAGCCGACGCCGCGCGGCGCCACGCCGCGCAGGGTCTTGATCCGGCCGATGCTGTTGACCACCAGCAGCAGCTGCGGCGCGCCATCGACCAGGGTCTGCAGCGTGTTGAGTTCAACGAGATGGCGGCTGTCGCGTTCTCGGGCGACGCGATGGGTCAGAATCAGGCCGGACGCCAGGCCCACCCCCACCGTGGCCACGGACAGGAAGCCGAGAATGAAGGCCAGCGGCCCTTCTGGCGCGGCGGGCGCCAGGCCGGAAAGCTGGGTCAGGGCCGCCACCGCGCCGCCAATCAAGGCCAGGCTGGCGCCTTCGGCCAAGCGTCTGGGGGACGACAGGGTCGAGGCGGCCGCCACCGGCGCCAGGATCCAGGCGCTCATCGCGCCCGAAACGCCGCCCGTGACGATCGCCGCGCCCGCGCCGCAGGTGGCCCACAGCACCAGGATCAGGGATTGCAGGCGCTCGTCCCGCCGCTCGCCGACGGCCAGGGCCGCCAGGGCCGGAACTCCTCCGGCCGCCAGGGCGAGCCAGACGTACAGGCTGGTGGCGTCGGTGAAGGCCGCCGCGCCCGCCGCCAGAAACACCGCCGCCAGCCAACCCAGCCGCCACAGATAGGCCGCGCCAAAGCCACCCGTCGCAGACAGGGGCCGGCCGTTCGGGATCTGGGCGCCGTCAATGGCCAAGGCCGCGAGAATCCCTCTTCGCTGTTTCTGGTCGTCAAAGCTTAACGCGGACCGGGCGCTGCCCCAAGGCCGCACAATCGACGCGCGATCGTTAGCGCCCGAGCTTCCTGTGGACGGAAACGGATTCGTAAGCGCCTTGGTTCAAAGGTGGTCGCTCGCGTTACGGACAGAAGGTCCGGGAGTTCCTGATGCCGCCACCGGCCATCACCGATGCGTCGCCCCATGCCGAACCGCCTCGCGAGAGCGTAGGCGCCGACATGGGACCGATGTCTCAGACCGCGACATTCCGTCGCGCGGCGGCGCGCGCGCGCCGAAAACAGGCTCTCGACGACCAGAAGCGCTCATTCCTGCGCATGGTCAGCCACGAACTCCGGACCCCGCTGAACGCCGTGATCGGCTTCTCCGAAATCCTGTCCTGCGAACTCTACGGCCCCCTGGGGGCGCCCCAATACAAGGAATACGCCACCCTGGTGCATGAGAGCGGCCTGAAGCTGCTCAAGCTGGTCAATCAGATCGTCGAGATCGCTCGGCTGGAAGGCCATGTCACCGACCTGGACCTGGGGTCCGAGGACCTGGACGAGGCGGTCGAGGACGTGATCCTGCAATTGCGGGCGGAAGCTGCGGCCAAGGGCGTCAGCATCGTCGCGCCGGAGGTCGGCGTCCTGCCCAGCCTGCGCGCCGACGGCCGAGGCCTGCGCACCATCCTGTGCAATCTTTTGCAGAACGCCATCATTCACTCGCCGCAGGGCGGGCTGATCGTCATCGAGGCGCGACGGATCGAGGAGGCGATGGTGGAGATCGAGATCCGCGACCACGGCGAAGGCGTGGATCCCGCCGATCTAAACCGCCTCGTCCGGCCTTTCGAGCAAGGTGGCAGCACGCTGACGCGGTGTTCCGAAGGCGCTGGCCTGGGGCTGCCGATCGTCGATCTGCTGACCCGGGCCATGGACGGCGGACTGCGGCTGAAATCAGCGCCCGGCCAAGGCTTCACGGCGATCGTCACCCTGCCGGAAGTTCAAGCCCGGACCGCAACGGGGCGCGGACGGCTGTAAACGGGCTTCCCCTTTGGGCGGCGGCGCACTAAGTCCCGCGCCATGCAACGCCCGATCGACGCCGCTCTGGACGAACTCGCCGACGAATTCGAAGTCCTTGGCGACTGGGAAGAGCGCTATCGCTACGTGATCGAGTTGGGCAAGGACTTGGCGCCGCTCAGCGAGGCCGAGCATTCCGGGGCCAACAAGGTGCGCGGTTGCGCCAGCCAGGTGTGGCTGGTCACCCAGCCCCAGGCCGATGGCACGGTGGTGTTTCGCGGGGACAGCGACGCGCACATCGTCAGCGGCTTGATCGCGATCGTGCTGCGGCTCTATTCGGGCCAACCCGCCAAGGACATCGTGGCGTTCGACGCGGCGGCCGCCATGGCGCGGCTCGGCTTGTCGGAGGCGCTGTCTTCGCAGCGGTCCAACGGCCTCAAGTCGATGGTGGCGCGGATTCAGCGCGACGCCGGGGCGCTGAGCTGAATCCTGCCGACCGCATCGGTCGAGATTTAGAAGAAGCCCGCCCGGGTTCCAATGAACCAGATCGCGATGACGATCAGCACTAGCTGCAGCAGCCAGTTGACCGGCGAGGGAATGGGGCTGCGTTGGACCGCATAGAGCGCTAGGCCAAGCAGAACGAGGGCGACGACGATGATGATCAGGATGCTCATGACGGCTAAACCGCGCTACCTGGACATTAGTTCCAGTCACGCTTGAGAACCTGTCACGCTTGAGAAGAAAGGCGTCACGGCCTATGGCCAGCCGATGAGCTTCCGCGTCGCCGCCCTCTATCGTTTCACCACCTTCGAGGACCCGGCCGCGATCCAGGGACCGCTGGCCGCCCTGTGCTGCGCCCTGGGCGTAAAGGGGACCCTGTTGCTGGCTCGCGAAGGGATCAACGGCACCATCGCCGGCCCGCCGGAAGCGATCGACCAGGTGCTGGGCCACATCCGCGGCTTGCCCGGTTGCGGCACGCTTGAGCTAAAGTTCGCCGACGCGGACGCCATGCCCTTCCACCGCATGAAGGTGCGGATCAAGCGCGAGATCGTCACCCTTGGGGCGGGAGAACTAGACCCCGCCAATCAGGCCGGCGCCTATGTCGAGCCCGCCGACTGGAACGCTCTGATCGCCCGGGAAGACGTGGTGGTGATCGACACGCGCAACGCCTATGAGGCCGCCATCGGCACGTTCGAGGGCGCGATCGATCCCCGAACCTCCAGCTTCAGCGACTTCCCCGCCTGGTTCCGCGCCTTCCGCGAGACCTGGGATCCAACCGCGCCGCCGCCCAAGGTGGCGATGTTCTGCACCGGAGGCATCCGCTGCGAGAAGTCCACGGCCTTCCTGAAGAGCGAGGGCGTGCCGGAGGTCTTCCACCTGAAGGGCGGTATCCTCAACTATCTGGAGACCACGCCCGCCGACGAGAGCCTGTGGCGCGGCGAATGTTTCGTGTTCGACGAGCGGGTGGCGGTCGGCCATGGGCTGACGCCCGGCACGCACGGCCTGTGCCGGGGCTGCCGACGGCCGCTGGGGCCGGAGGATCGCGCGTCACCGCTTTATGTCGAAGGCGTCGCCTGCCCCGCTTGCCACGACGAACGCGACGAAGACGCCAAGGCCCGCTACGCCGAACGCCACCGCCAGGCGGCCCGGGCACGGCAGCTGGGCATCGCCCATGTGGGGGCGGTGATGCCGCCGCGTGAAACGGACTGAACGGTCGGGATCATCGCCGCGTCGTCCGCGTTATCGAGGCTCACCCTTGTTGACGGAGCCTCCCCATGGCCGCCTATGACGCCTCCTACGGCAAGCCCGCCGCCTCGTCGGGCCTCTTTTCCAGCCTCAGCGACAAGCTTTCCGGCCTGTTCGGCTCCAAGGCCGCCCCGGCCTTCTCGACCGACCCCAACGCGCCGGCCCCGCCGGTCGATTACGCCCTGACGCCGGACGCCCAAGGCAAGATCACCCTGGCTGGCTACAAGGTGCCCGTGGCCTTGGCCGTGGTCGGCGCCGTCGCGGTCGGCGCCCTGCTGATCAACCGCCGCACCCGGGCCCCGGCTATCGCCGCAGCGGCCACCGCCTGGAGCTTCCTCGGCAAGAAGGCCGTCTAAGCCGCCGCTTAGAACCTTTCGGCCGAGCCCCGCGTTAGACTGGTCACCATTCCAAGGAGAGCCTCTCATGGCCCATACCAACGAAGACCACATAAAGCTCGTCAACGGCCTGGTGGAAACCACCATCGACAGCGCCGACGGCTATGAAGAAGCCGCCAAGGACGCCGACGGCGCCCGCTTCAAGGACCTGTTCACCCAGCGCGCCCAGGAGCGTCGCTCGGTGGCCTCCGACCTGCAGAACGAAGTCCGCCGCCTGGGCGGCGAAGCCAAGGACGACGGCACCATCCTGGCCGCCGCCCACCGCGCCTTCGTCAACCTGAAGGAGAGCCTGACCAAGGGCGACGAAGCCGTGGTCAACGAGGTCGAGGCCGGCGAGGACCACATCAAGCACAAGTTCGAAAAAGCCCTGGCCGACACCGACGTCGACACCCAGACCCGAGCCGCCATCGAAAAGGCTTGGACCTCGGTCAAGTCCGGCCACGACCAGATGCGCGACCTCAAGAAGTCGCTGCAGCATTAGGGCATTTCCCCACCTGACTGCGTCCGGCCGTGAGCTCTAATATTCTGTTTTAACGCACTTTTCTTCAGGCGAACCGGAACCACTTCCGCTCGAAAAATGCTCTAGCGTCTAGTCGGGGGACACACACTCATCCCACGCCCTCTGCCCTGTCGGCACGGGCAGGAGGTTGAGCGTTTGTCCCCCTTTCGCCCGCGCTAATCACGCCATCCGGTAGTGGCTCGCCAGTCGCTGCAGCGCCAATTTCAGGATCGTCTTGCCCGACCGCCTGGGCAGGCCCAACTCACGTTCCGCCGCCTGAAGCGCGGTCTCGGCCAGGCACACCCGCTCCAGCATCTCCCGCAGTCCCGGACCCACCGCCGCCAGGGCCGCAGCGATCCGGTCCTTGGCCGCCCGCGCCCGCAACGCCGGCTCAAGGCGTTGGCCGCCACCTGCGGAACGTGGCTGGGCGTCCCAGTTCATGGTCAGACGGCCCAGCGTGCCGGCCTTTTGGAAGTCCTCGCGCAGCCGCTCGCCCGCCGCCATCTCGACGGGCTCGATGCCGCCGCGTCGGGCCAGCCAGGCCAAGGGGGACTCGCCCAGATTGGCCTTCAACACCACGTGGGCGCTGCTGCCCTCGATCACCACCCGCTCACCCTCGATGACGCCAGGACGGCCGGGGGGCGGCAAGGCCGGGCCCTGGAGCGGGGCCAACCGCCAACCGCCCTCGCGCCGGACAATCAGGCCCCACTCACGCGCCAGAGCCCGAAAGGCGGCCTCGTCCATGGCCAGCATCGCCCGCTGGCGCGGTCCGAAGCGTACGGCGTAGCCCAGGCCCTTCACCTCTAGCAGCGCGCCGGGCCGCTGCAGCAGCCGCGCCGCCCGGGCGGCTAGGCGCTCGGCCTCCAGTTCACGCTCGAAGACACCGCTCACCGCCGCGCGCCTTGGTGACAGGTGAGGTCGGGGATGGTGTCGGGCGCCTGTTTCACGCAGGCGTCCAGGGCGTTCATCTGGGCGTCAAAGGCGGCGTTCTCGCGCATGTCTTCGATGCGGTGGCAAGCGTGGCCGCAGGTGGTGCGGTCGCGGTTGAAGGCCAGGGCCACGCGCAGCAGCGGCCAGTTGAAATTGACGTGGGCCAGATAGATGGCGATCTGCCGCGCGCGGGCCGCCGCCTTGCTGGTGCGGCCGACCGAGGCGATCTCGGACGGCGACACCCCGGTGGCCAGGGCCACGGTATGGGTGACGAAGGCCGCGGCCAATCGGTCGCGACGCGGGTCGGGCGTGATCGCCCACAGGTCTTCGAGCGCTTGAGCAATCATGTACCACCCCCAGTGGTCGACGCCCCAATGACGCCGTCTGACCATCAGCCTAGGCCGATATTCCGGGGTAGAGGATAACTTTCCTATTACGCGCGTCTAGTAGGAATATAAACCTTTGATTGTACTCAGGTGGGAGCCCCTCTATCCCCGCGTCCAAACGGGCATCGACGCTTTCGGAAGGATCGCGCCCTTGCAGCCGACGACCGCCGCGGCCAGCTCATGGCCGCGAATCACCGCCGTTTCGATGGCCAGTCCGGCCAGGCGCGAGTGCAGGTAGGCGGCGTTGAAACTGTCGCCCCGCCCCGGTGGTGTCCAGCGCCTTGACCCGCTGCGGCGCGGGCGTGGCGATGCGGCCTTCGGGGGTGTGGACATTGACCGCATGGCTCTCGTCAAGCGCCACCACCCCGGCGCCGGTGGCGGCCCATTCGGCGGCCAGGTCCTCGGCCTCGCGGCCACAGAGCGGGCGGCTGTCCTCGCTGCTCAGCGAGATGTAGCGGCAGGACGGTACGACGCCATCGAGCGCCTCGCGCGCCGGCTCTGGACTGGGCTACAGGGCGGGGCGGTAGTTGAAGTCGAGGGCCACCGCCACGCCCAGCGAATGGACATAGGCAAGAATATCCTTCAGCCGCGCCCGTCCGATGTCGCCGATCACCGCCAGGGTGACGCCGGACAGATAGACCAGGTCGCTGGCCTTGGCCGCGGCGATCAGTTGGTCGGCGGTATGCTGCGAGAACAGGTCGCGGATCGGGGCCCGCTCGCGCCAGTAGTGGAACTTACGCTCGCCGTTGTCGTCCAACACGATGGCGTAGAGGCCCGGCAGCCGGTTCTCGGCCTCGCGCACCAGCCGGGTGTCCAGCCCCTCGCGCCGCATGGCCGCCAGGGCGCCCTCGCTGAAGGGGTCGTCTTGGCCAAAGCGCCGTGCAGTAGGCGACCAAGTCGCCCAGCCGGGCCAGGTAGACGGCGGTGTTGAAGGTGTCGCCGACATAGCTCATCCGGTAGAGCCCATCGCCCTCCGGCGACAGCTCGACCATGCATTCGCCCAAGACGGTGATGCGCGCCATTATGCTACTCTGCTCCGCTGACAGTCCAATTCTAACATCACTTCAGATATCCTATCGGGGGTTTGGGTATAAATATCAGAATCTTACATTCGCTTGATAGTAAGGCTTTAGAGTCATCAGGCATTGTGGATAGATACATATCGCCAATTTTTCGAATTATGAGTCCGTCATCACATCTTGAATTGCGAGCGATCGCATCGACATATGAGGACGATCTATCAATATGACCGCCGTCTAACCCCAAAGACGCAGCAGATATGAGTAGAGACGTGTAAATAACTACAGATTCATGCCAAAAATCGGTCAGTCCCATTCTATGTTTATACCTATATATTAATATGTAATATAGTAAGATATTGGACTGCCAAAAAATAAAATATCCGATATACACTCCATGGTATAAGTTCCAAGCGAGGCCAATTATTGATATTGTGGATATAACTAAAGCGCCAAAGAGTATAATTCTCTTCATGCGATTGTTATGCGCCTCCGCAGCCGAGCGAGCCTCGCCATCGAACCGATCGATAGCGGTCGTCGCAAATGGCGTTCCAGAAGCATACCTGAGCCACACCACCACTACGGGTATAGCTAAAGATGTTATGTATATCCTAATGATAGACTGGAATGACGTCGCAAATAGGTCGTCTATTTTCAAGAATGATGAGATGTTTGCCCCAAATCCAATGCAGTAAAAAAACAAATACACTGAGACAACTACAACATGCACAAAAGGCGCAGCAACCAAAACGCTTGAAATGCCGATTTCTTGCTTATGAGACACCTCTTTAGCCCTTCTTCCGCTCCAGAATCCACGCGTCCACCTTGGCCTCCAGCACCGCCAGCGGCAGCGAGCCGTTGAGTAGCACCGCGTCATGGAAGGCACGCTCGTCGAACTTGTCTCCCAGCGCGGCCTCGGCGCGGTGGCGCAGTTCGAGGATCTTCAGTTCTCCCACCTTGTAGGCCAGGGCCTGGCCCGGCCAGGAGATGTAGCGGGCCACCTCGACGTCGATATTGACCGGCGACAGGGCGGTGTTCTCGACGAAACAGGCCTTGGCCTGGTCGATCGTCCAGTGCTTGGCGTGGAGGCCCGTGTCGGCCACCAGCCGGCAGGCCCGCCACATCTCGTAGGACAGCCGGCCAAACAGTTCATAGGGGTCGCGATAGAGCCCCATCTCCTCGCCGAGCCATTCCGAGTAAAGGCCCCAGCCCTCGCCATAGGCGTTGAAATAGACCGTCTTGCGAAAGTCCGGGACGCCGGTCTGTTCCTGGGCCAGCGAGGTCTGGATGTGAGGGCCTGGCGCGCCCTCGTGCAGCACCAGGGCTGGCAACTCATAGAGGCCGCGCTGGTCGAGCGCCGAGGTGTTGATCATCAGGCCGCCGGCCCGGCCGGTCTTGGGGTCGCCGCCGAAATAGCGGCCGGTGGTGTAGCCCTGCTCGATGCTGGCCGGCACGGGGCGCACGCCATAGGTCAGGCGTGGCAGGGTCCCGAAATGGGCCGGAAGCTGGTCGTCGGCCCGCTTGGCGATCTCGCTGGCCTTTTCCAGCAGCTGCTGGCGGCTGGTGGCGTAGAAGCGCGGGTCCTTGCGCAGAAAGGCGATGAAGGCCGGCAGGTCGCCCGTGAAGCCCGCCTGCCGCATCACCGTCTGCATCCGGCCGCGAATGCGCGCCACCTCCGACAGGCCCAGGGCGTGGACCTCGTCGGGCGTCATGGTCGTGGTGGTATGGCGGCGCACCAGGAAGGCATAGTAGCGTTGGCCATCGGGCAGGTCGGTCGCGGCCAGGCTCTTGGCGGCATGCGGCAGGTATTCCTGTTCCAGGAAGGTCACGAAGCCCGCGCGGGCCGGCGCCACCTTGTCGGCCAGCACCTTGGCGCCGTCGGCCAGCAGGGCGGCGCGGCGATCGGCGGGGATGGACGCGGGCAGGTCGCGCAGCGGGGCCAGCAGCGGCTCGTCGACCAGCGGCGTGGCGGCCGTTCGGCGGGCGCGGTCCAGCACGGCCCGCGCGGTCGGGACGGCTTGGACAAAGCCCGTGCTGATCCCGCGCCGGGCGTTGGCGATATTGGCGGCGTACCAGTCGGGCGTGGCGGCCAGCAGGCCGATCCACTGGCGCGCCTCGGCCTCGCTCTTCAGGTGCATGCCGTTGGCGCGGTACAGCAGGGTCACGTCGAAGCCGCCGTCGGTGTTGAACGGCATCCGCGCCTCGTCGAAAGACAGGCCCGCCAGCCGCTCGTCGAGACTCCATTTAAGGATGGCGTGGGTCAGGCGCTGGTCGGGGGTCAGGCCGGCCAGGTCGACGCCGTCCAGGGCCTGGCGGGCGGCCGTCAGCTGAGCCTTACGCGTGGCGTCGGCGGCCGGTCCTACTGGCGGAAACTTGAAGCGCGAAGCCTCGTCGGCCCCGCCCTCCCCGTCGTCCTCGCCCGCTCCGGCGGCCTCATAGGCCTTGACGGCCTGATCCAGCGGGTCGGCGGCGCTGGGCGTCGCGGCGGCCGCCGCGCCATTCAGGGCGAGGGTCAAGGCCAGACCTACAAGGACGCGCTTGAACATTGGAAGTTCCCCGCTAAAGCCTCGCGGTTAGAGCAGGAATCGCGGCGCCGCCCAAACGGCTAGAACGTCGTCTTGCAGCCTTGCTTGGCGTGGACGCCGCGCAGGAAGCCGCGACGGGCGAAGCCGGCGTCGAGGGCGGCGTTCATGCGGCGCTCGGCGGGGGCGGCGCCGGATACTTCGCGCACTAGCCCGCGGAACGGGATGATGGCGTTGACCACGGTCTTGCCGCCCGCCTCGGCCAGACGGCCGACGCGGTTTTCCTTGTACTCGTTGCCGACGTTGTAGTCGGGGCCGAGTTCGCCGTTGAGGCTGGCGATCTCGGCGGCCAGCGCCTTGCAGGTTTTCAGGCCCTTGATGTTGTAAGGGTCGCTGGCGGCCTTGGCCAGGATCGGCGGTACGTCGCGCTTCATCACGCCGACGTCGCGAGCCGGCTGGGTGCCGATCTCCAGGGTCTTCTTGCGCGCGCCGTCTTTCCAGCTTTCGTTGGTCTCGTCGGCGGGTTTCTTCTGCACCACCTTGGCGGGGACCTTGCCCGGATCCCTGCTCGGATCCTCCGCCTGGATCTGGCGCTCGGCTGCGGTCTCCTGGATCTTGGCTCTTGCCTGGGCGTGCGCCTGGCCAGCCAGCATAAGCGCCGCCGCAGCGACCGTCATAGAGGCCAGGCGAGCGCGTCCAAGGTTCATTCGAGTCATGTGCCGTTCCTACACCTTCACCGGCCCGACGCAGGTGAACGCCGTTTAGAAACGGCTAGCTTCACAGTGGGTTCCGCAGCGCACTCAAGGCCCACCGGATGCGTCACGCTTCAAATTCTGGGGAGGAAATTGGAGCGGGCGAAGAGATTCGAACTCTCGACCCCAACCTTGGCAAGGTTGTGCTCTACCACTGAGCTACGCCCGCATCCGGGATCTTCTGGGTCTCGTTCCACGCCCCGAAATCCGGAGAATGGAGCGGGCGAAGAGATTCGAACTCTCGACCCCAACCTTGGCAAGGTTGTGCTCTACCACTGAGCTACGCCCGCATCGGCGAGGGCTGAAACAGCGCCCCGCGACGAGGAGGCGGCTTATGGCAGAGCGCCCCGCGGTTGGCAAGCGGTCTGAGGGAGGGTTGCGGCGCATGATGGTGGACATTGCAAACTCCTCCCCCTTTGGGGCAGGCGGCCGAAGGCCGGTGGAGGGAGTATTGGGGTCGTCGATCTTGTTCGTGGCCCGCGTCCAATCACTCCCCGCTCCGTCGGCTGCGCCGACACCTCCCCCACAGGGGCCCCTGTGGGGGAGGAACTGGGGTTGCGCCGAGGCTCGTTTTGCCCGTTCATTCCGCCCCTCATTTTCAGGAACTTAGCGTTTGCGTCTGTTCGTGTTCGGATTGGGTTATGTCGGCCTGGCCTTCTGCAAGGCCCTGGTCGCGAAGGGCTGGAGCGTCGTCGGGACGACGCGGGGCGCTGACCGCGCCGTGTCGCTGCGCGCCCTTGGGATCGAGACCATCGACGCCAACGACCGCGCTGCGATGACCGCCGCCCTGACCGGCGTCAACGCCGTGCTGATTACCGCCCCGCCCACCGCCGAGGGTTGCCCCGGCCTGCAGGCGGTGATCCCCGCCCTGGCCGCGGCCCAGGCCTTTCCCGACTGGATCGGCTATCTGTCGACCACCGGGGTCTATGGCGACTTCGAGGGCCGCTGGGTGTTCGAAAGCTCGCCGCTGAAGGCCCAGTCGGTCGAGGGCGCCCGCCGGGTCGGCGCCGAGCGCGACTGGCAGGAGGTGGGGCGCGGCATGGGCCTGACCGTGACCACCTTCCGGCTGCCCGGCATCTACGGCCCTGGCCGCAGCGCGCTGGACCGCCTGCGGGCCGGCGAGGGCCGGCGTATAGTCAAGGCTGGCCAGGTGTTCAGCCGCATCCATCTGGACGACATCGTCACCGGCCTGCTGGCCTCGCTGGACCGGCCCAGGGCGGGCGGCGTCTATAATCTGTGCGACGACGAACCGGCCCCGCCGCAGGATGTCATGGAACACGCCGCCGGCCTGCTGGGCGTGGCCGTACCGCCCGACCTGCCGTTCAACGAACTGGGCCTGTCGCCCGCCACCCGCCGCTTCTACGCCGAGAACAAGCGCGTCTCGAACGCCCTGGCCAAGGCCGAGCTGGGCTGGCGGCCGAGATATCCGACCTATCGAGAGGGGCTGGCGGCGATTTTGGCGGGCGGGGGCTAGGGTCGCCCTACTCCTCCTCGGCGCTTGCCCACGGCGCCGGCGCCAGGGCCTCCAGGTTCGGCGCACCGCGGAGGCGGGCGGCTCGGGCGAGGCGGCGGGAGACCAGGTCGCCTTCGCCTTCCGTCGCGACCCGTGACCGCGCCTCGGCCACGGCCGCCACCAGCCGCTCCAGGTCCTGGGGCCGCGACAGCCGATGATCGCCGTCCTTGATCAGGGTGAAGACCACGTCGCTTGAGGTCAGGCTGTTGGCCAGTTCCAGGGCGTGGGTCCAGGGCACATCCGGATCGGCACCGCCTTGCAAAACGCGCACGGGGACGTCGATCGGCACGGCGCCTTGCAGGATCGACCAGCGCGCGCCGTCTTCCAGGAGTTCGCGGGTGATCGGATAGCCGCCGTCCTCGTAGTCGGAAGGCCGGGTCCAGAAGCCGTCGCGGGCGATGGCCGTCTTGGCCTCGGCGGAAAGTTCGGGTTCCATCAGCTTTTCGGTGAAGTCCGGAGCCGGGGCGATCAGCACCATGGCCTTGACACGCTCGGGCCGGGCGATGGCCGCCAGACACGCGATCCAGCCGCCCATCGACGAGCCCACCAGCACCAGCGGGCCCGTCGTCAGGTCGTCGATCACTGACAGGGCGTCCTCGCGCCAGCGGCTGATGGTGCCCTCGGCGAAATCGCCGTCCGATGCACCGTGGCCGAAATAGTCGAAGCGTACGAAGCCGCCGCCGGTGGCCTGGGCCTGGTCGGCCAGAACCTGCGCTTTTGTCCCCGTCATGTCCGAGTGGAAGCCGCCCAGCCAGACCACGGTCGGGCCATCGCCGATAACCTTGTGATAGGCCAACCTGAAATTGTCGTCTCGGGCGTGGTATTCAACGGAATCGGTCATGGCGCGGCCTTGTTCATTTCGATAACTACGACCCCGTAACCCTCGCCAGAGCAACGCGTGTCCATTCTCCCCGATGATTTCACGCTTCTGCAAGTGACCCCGGAGCTTGAAACGGGCGGCGCCGAGCAGACGACGATCGACGTGGCCCACGGCGTGATCGCCCAGGGCGGCAAGGCGTTGGTCGCCACCAAGGGCGGACGGATGGCCGCGCGCCTTCAGGCCGATGGTGGTCGCCTGGCCCAGATGCCGGCCCAGACCAAGAACCCGCTGATCATGCTGGGCAACGCCGCCCGCCTGGTCGACCTGATCCGCCGTGAAAAGGTCAGCCTGGTCCACGCCCGCTCGCGCGCTCCGGCCTTCAGCGCCCTGTGGGCGGCCCACGCGACGAAGGTGCCGTTCATCGCGACCTATCACGGAGTCTACAACGCCAAGTCCAGCCTCAAGCGCTGGTACAACGCGGTGATGACCAAGGGCGACCTGGTGATCGCCAATTCCGAATATACCCGCGCCCACGTCATCGCCGAGCACGGCATTTTGCCCGACAAGGTGGTGGCGATCCCGCGCGGCGTCGACCTGACCCGGTTTGAGCCCGGCCTGGTCTCGGCCGAGCGGGTCGACGCGCTGCGCAAGGCCTGGGGCGTATCGTCCGAGGATCGCCGCCTGAAGGTGGTGCTGGCCGGCCGGCTGACCCGCTGGAAGGGCCAGGCCCTGGCCATCGAAGCCCTGGCCAAGCTCAAGGCCGTCGGCGAGCTGCGCATCCTGCTGCTGCTGGTCGGCGACGACCAGGGCCGCAAGGCCTATCGGGCCGAGCTGGAACACATGATCGCGCAGGCGGGCCTGCAGGACAGCGTCAAGCTGTGCGGCCATTGCGACGACATGCCGGCCGCCTATCTGGTCGCCGACCTGGCCATCGCGCCCTCGCTGGAGCCCGAGGCCTTCGGCCGCACGGCGGTCGAGCCGCAGGTGATGGGCAAGCCGGTGATGGCCGCCGATCATGGGGCGGCGCGCGAGACCGTGCTGAACGGCGACACCGGCTGGCTGGTCAAGCCGGGCGACCCGGAAGCCTGGGCCGAGGCCCTGTCCAACGCTTGCGAGGCGGGCGCGGCGCGACGTCAGATCATGGGCATGGCGGCCCGGGCCCGCGCCCGTAAATTGTATTCTGTTGACGCGATGGTCGAAGCAACGCTCAAGGTCTACGCGCGCGTTCTGGAGACGAAGAGTTGAGCAAGGAAGTCAAGAAGGTCCTGGTCATCAAGCTGGGCGCCCTCGGCGATTTCGTACTGGCCCTGGCCGCGATGAAGAAGATTCGCGAGGCCCATCCGCGCGCCAAGATCACCTTGCTCACCACCCCGCCCTTCGAAGCCCTGGCCAGGCTGTCGCCCTATTTCAACACCATCGAGACCGACGGGCGGCCCGGCGATTTCGGCGACCTGACAGCCATGCTCGGCCGGATGCGCAAGGCGCGCTACGACAGGGTCTATGACCTGCAGACCAACAGCCGCAGCAACTGGTACTTTCAGGCCCTGCGGCCTTTTCCGCCACAGTGGTCGGGCATCGCCACGGGCTGCGCCCTGCCCCAGCGCGGCAAGGCCCGCGACCACATGCACACCCTGGAGCGGCAGGCCGACCAGCTGAAGCAAGCTGGCATCTGGCCCGACGCCCCCACCGAGCCCGGCAGCGCCCCGCCGCCGGACCTGACCTGGATTCTGCGCCGCACCAAGGAGCCCCGCGGCCCAGTGGCTGGCGCGACGGCGGCCAAGCCCTATGTGCTACTGGTGCCGGGCGGCTCGGCCCATCGGCCCGAGAAGCGCTGGCCGGTCGAGAGCTATGCGCAGCTCGCGGCGCTGCTGAAGGCGCGGGGGCTGGATATCGTCATCATCGGCGGCCCGCAGGAAAGCGCCATGGCCCGCCAGATCCAAAAGGCGGTCGGCCAGGCCCGCGACCTGACCGGCCGCACCGACTTCGCCCAACTGGCCGTGCTGGGCGCCAAGGCGGCCCTGGCGATCGGCAACGACACCGGCCCCACCCACCTGCTGGCCGCCGCCGGCGCCCCGACCATCGCCCTGTTCTCCGACGCCTCCGATCCCGAACTGTGCGGCCCGCGCGGCCATGTGGCGGTGATCCGCTCGCCGGACCTCAAGGCCCTGCCCGTCAGCACCGTGGCCAGCGCCGCGATCTCGCTGCTACCGCACTGAGGACCGGGCGGGGACATGCACTTGTGCGTGTCCCCGGGTCTTGGCGTCATGCCTCCGAGTGGGGACACGCACAAGTGAATGTCCCCAGCTCAGTTCCGATCTCAATACCCCTCGTACCGCCCAGGCTTGTGATTGGCGATGATCACCACGCTGAGCGCGACAGCCGACAGGATGGACAGCAGCAGCCTGTCCCACGAGATCACCGCGAAGGCCGCGACCACGATCACGCAGTCCGACGCCATCTGCACCTTGCCGGCGCTGATCCCGCGTTTCTCGTAGAGCCACAGGGCCAGCACGCCGATGCCGCCGACGCTGGACTTGTGCCGCGCCAGGGCCAGGATCCCCATGCCGATGATCGTGCCGCCGAAGATCGCGGCGAACAACGGGTCGACGCCGGTGATCTTCAGCCAGTGCGGCATGGACCAGGCCAGGCCCATCAGCAGCAGGTTGGTGACCAGGGTCTTGCCCGTGAACACCCAGCCCAGGGTGCGCTGGGCCAGAACATAGAACGGAATGTTGATCAGGAAGAACAGCACCCCGACCGGCCAGTGGGTTAGGTACGAGATGATCAGCGCCACCCCCGCCACCCCGCCGGTCGACAGGCCCGCGGCCTTCAGCAGGGTCAGGCCCACGGCAATGAAACTGGAGCCGATCAGCAGGGCGTGGACGTCCTCGATCGGCGTATGGCGCGCGGCTGAAGCGGGCGCGGAGGCGGAGGCGACGGGGGCCGCCACGGGGGAGATGGTCATCGGGACTGAACGGATCACGGCTGGAAATGAAGGCCAGCCCGACCGAACGCCTCGCTCCCCTACCCGTTCCTGACACGACAAGGCCCAAAAAGCGGGGCCTTGGACGCGCGGCGCCTTGATAGCGCGGGACTCCTTCGTCATATATCACTAGGCGAACGCGGCGTCCCCAGGGCGCCGCGCGAACCTATTCAACGCCATAGCGCTACGTTCATGCTATCGTGGTGCAAACGCCCTTAAACAACACCGGAGCCGCCCTATTCGCCGTCCTATGCAAACGCCGCCCGTCAAGGATGGTCCGCGTATCAACGAAGACATTCGGGTCCCCCGCGTCCTGCTGATCGACCACAATGGCGAGAAGCAAGGCGAGATGCCGATTTCGGCCGCGCTCGAAGCGGCCGAGGAAGCTGGCCTGGACCTGGTCGAGATCGTTCCCAACGCGAACCCTCCCGTCTGCAAGATCCTGGACTATGGCAAGTTTAAGTTCCAGGAGCAGAAGAAGAAGAACGAGGCCCGCAAGCGGCAGAAGATCGTCGAGCTCAAGGAAATCAAGCTTCGCCCCAACATCGACATTCACGACTATGACGTGAAGGCCAAGTCGATGAGCCGGTTCTTCGAGGAAGGCGACAAGGTCAAGGTGACCCTGCGTTTCCGCGGCCGTGAAATGGCCCATCCCGAGCTGGGCATGAAGCTGCTGCTGAAGGTCAAGGCCGACTTCGACGAGATCGCCAAGGTCGAGTACGAGCCGCGCATGGAAGGCCGCCAGATGATCATGATCCTGGCCCCGCGCTAGGACCAGGCTTTCAGGCCCATTCTGCAAAACGCCCCGGCCCATCGGCCGGGGCGTTTTTCCTTGCCCAGCCGCCCGCAACCGCACCTTGCAAACAAGCGCGACAATGGGCAGGTTGCCCCCGGTATCGGGGAGTCCTAAGTTTTGAAACGCTTTCTGGCCGTCGTTTCGGCCTGCGTCGCCATGGCGAGCACCTTGGCGGGCGTCGCCCAGGCCGAGGTGACGCCTCTGTCGGTCTATGGCGGCCTGCGCAACCTGGAACAGGTGGAGATTTCGCCTGACGGCAAGCTCCTGGCGATCGCGGTGACCGACGGCGAGAAGCGGATGCTGGTCGTCCGTGAGGCGGCCGAGGGCGGCAAACTGCTCAGCGCCATGAACTTCGGAAACACCAAGTTGCGCGCCGTGCAGTGGGCGGGGCAAGAGCACGTGCTGATCACCACCTCAAGCACCGCCGAGGTCTTTGGTCTGAGCGGGCCCAAGCGCGAATATCTGATGGGCTTCGACTTCAACCTGGTCACCAAGAAGCAGACCCTGCTGCTGAAAAACCAGGAAGGCGCGATGAACGTCATTCTGGAAACGCCCGACGTGCGGTTCATCGACGGCGTACCCCAAGCCTTCGTCGAGGGCGTGCATTTCAACGACAATCGCGGTTGGAACACCCTCTACCGGGTTAATCTGAAGACCGGCGTCACCAAGATGCTGGACAGCGGCGGCAGCGAAAACACCGACGACTGGCTGGTTTCCCCTGCGGGTCAGCCGCTGGCCCAGTCGATCTATGACGAAAAACAGGGCGCCTGGAGCCTGAAGGTCAAGGGCGACGGCGGCTGGACCACGGTCGAGAAGACCGTCTCGAAGATGGGCTCCTTTGGCGTTAAAGGCATGGGGCGCGACGGGCGCAGCGTGCTGGTCTGGGCCTATGACGAGGACACCGACAAGACCCTGCTGCGCGAATACGCCTCAGACGGCGGCCACGTCGACGTGCCGGGCAGCGGCGACTACGACAGCCCGATCCAAGCGCCCGACGGCTCGCGCCTGCTGGGTGGCTACAGCCTGGTCGGCGACGAGCGCCGCTATACCTTCTTCGACACCAAGACCCAGGCCAACTGGAGCGCCGTGCGCAAGGCCTTTCCCGGCGACCAGGTCTCGCTGGAATCCTGGTCGGATGACCGGCGCAAGGTGGTGGTCAAAGTCGACTCGCCTACCCTGGGCCCGGCCTACGCGCTGGTGGATCTGGACGCCAAGAGCGCCCGCTGGCTGGGCGACATCTACAGCAAGCTGACGCCCGACGGCGTCTCCGAGGTTCGCCCGGTCAAGTACAAGGCCGCCGATGGCCTGGAGATCACCGGCTATCTGACCCTGCCGCGCGGCAAGGAGCCCAAGAACCTGCCGCTGTTGGTGCTGCCGCACGGCGGTCCCGCGTGGCGCGATATGCCGGGCTTCGACTGGTGGTCCCAGGCCCTGGCCTCGCGCGGTTATGCGGTGCTGCAGCCCAATTTCCGCGGTTCGGACGGCTTTGGCCAGGCCTTCCTCGAAAAGGGCTACGGCCAGTGGGGCAAGACCATGCAGACCGACCTGTCGGACGGCGTACGCTATCTGGCCACGCAGGGGACAATCGACCCCACGCGCGTCTGCATCGTCGGCGCCAGCTATGGCGGCTACGCGGCCCTGGCCGGCGCAACGCTGGATCGCGGCGTCTATCGCTGCGCGTCGTCGGTCGCCGGCCTCTCGGACCTCAAGCGGTTCGTGGTCGACGGCAGCAAGCGTTTCGAGACGGGCAATAACTCGGCTCAGCGCTACTGGCTGCGGTTCATGGGCGCCGATGGCCTCAAGGACCCCGACCTGGCCCTGATCTCGCCGGCCAAGATGGCCGACAAGATCGAGATCCCGCTGCAGCTGATCCACGGCAAGGACGACACCACCGTTCCCTATGTCCAGAGCACCCTGATGGTCGACGCCCTGAAGAAGGGGGGCAAGCCGGTCGAACTGGTCACGCTCGACGGCGAGGATCACTTTCTATCCAGAGGCGCGACGCGACTGCAGATGCTGACCGCGATGGTGGCCTTCCTGGAGAAGAACAACCCGCCGAACTGACCGGCCAAAGACGCCCGGTGAAATTTCAGACAGCAGTCGCCAGGGCGCATGATCTGGCGTAACCCGCGCGGCCCGATGTCCACGCTCTCAACCCCCGCCCTGCTGGGCCTGAACATGGCCGCCGGCTCGCTGGCCCGGATGAGCGGACCCATGCTGGCCGGCCCCTTGTTTGGCCTGGCCATCGGCGGGCCCTACTGGTTCGGCGCCGCGCTGATGATCCCGGCCATCGCCTTCGCCCTGACGATCGAGCACAGGGCCAAGGCGGCGGCATAGGCTGGACAGCTCTACCTTGGCCGGGTTACCCCAGACGGGTAGAGTTCGGGGGTTTTCATGTTGAAGTTGTTCGCGGGCGCCGCCTTGGCCGCGTTGGTCGGAATTGGCGCGGCGGTGGCGTCGCCGATCGACGCCTATGGCCGCCTGCCGGCTATGAGCGACGTCTCGATCTCGGCGAATGGCGCCGACATCGCCTACATCGCCAATGAGGGCGGCGCCGCCACCGTCGTCGCCATGGGGCTGGACGGCACGGTGTTGCAATCGGCCAATCTAGGCCCGCGCAAGGTGAGGGCGGTGAGCTGGGTCGACGGCACTCATGTCATGATTCAGGTCTCGACAACCGTCGGTATCGCCAACATCGCCTATGTCGGCGAATGGTATCAGGCGCTGAGCCTGAACGTGAAGACCGGCGCGATGGTGCAACTGCCCAGCGGTTCGGAACAATCGGTCCTCAACGTGATGATGGACACGCCGCATGGCGGCACGTTGGAAGGCAAACCTGTGATCTGGGCCAGCCTCTACGCTAAGGAGGCGCAGAGCTGGCAGGACGACGGCCATTTGGATTTCTACCGCATGGACCCGGAAACGGGCATGGCGCGCAAGCAACAGATGGGCGACGCGGAGACCAAGGAATTCCTGGCCAAGTCCGACGGGACAGTCCTGGCGCGGGTCAAGTATCGCGCCAAGGACGGCGCCTGGCGGCTCGAACTGCGTCATGGCGGCTGGGAACAGGCCTATAGCGAAATCGCGCCCATTGATCAGCCCGACCTCGTGGGTCGGTCGCTGGACGAGAAGTCGGTTATCCTCACCCTCTGGGACGAGAAGAACGACCGGTGGCGCCTGGCGCCGTTCGCGTTGGCGGATGGCAAACAGGGCGAGTTTTTCGGCCCCGACAAACCGTTCGGCACGATCACCGACGAAGAGCGTCGACTGGTGGGTCTGTCCTATACGGACGTCTACACCGAATATGACTTCTTCGAGCCGCGCCTGAAGGCGATCTGGCCCCAGGTGCGTCAGGTGTTCGCCGGACGCCAAGTGAGCCTGACCTCCAACACGCCCGACTACGCCAAGCTGATCGTCTATGTGGAGGGTACTGGAGAGCCGGGCGGCTACTATCTCGTCGATCTGGGCGCTAAGAAGGTGAAGCGGATCGGCGCGGCCTATCCCGCCTTGACCAGCGCCGACATCGCGACGGTGAAGGCTATCAAGTACAAGGCCGCCGATGGCCTGGAGATCAGCGGCTACCTGACCTTGCCCAACGGTAGGGCACTCAAAGGCCTGCCGCTGATCGTCATGCCGCACGGCGGGCCGCAGTCGCGCGACACCGCCGGGTTCGACTGGTGGGCCCAGGCCCTGGCCTCGCGTGGCTACGCCGTGTTGCAGGCCAACTTCCGCGGCTCGTCAGGGTACGGTCACGCCTTTATCGAGGCCGCCTATGGCGAGTGGGGCGCCAAGATGCAAACCGACCTGTCGGACGGCGTACGCTACCTCGCGCAACAGGGCGTCGTGGATCCCAAGCGGGTCTGCATCGCCGGCGCGAGCTATGGTGGCTACGCGGCCCTGGCCGGCATCACCCTGGACAAGGGTGTCTATCGCTGCGCCGTCGCCGTGGCCGGAGTTTCGGACATGGCCCAGATGCTCGCCAAGGAGAGCAGCCAGAGCGGCCCCGACAGCACCGCCGTGCGCTACTGGAAACGTTATATGGGCGTCGAGCGGTCGTCGGACCCCAAGCTCCGGGAACGCTCCCCCGTCAATTTCGCCGACAAGGCCGACGGCCCTGTGCTGCTGATCCACGGCAAGGATGACACGGTCGTCTATTACGATCAGAGCGTAGCCATGCGCCGCGCCTTGGAAAAGGCCAAGAAGCCTGTCGAGTTCGTGACCCTCAAGGCGGAGGACCACTGGCTCTCGCGCGAGGGCACCCGCCAGCAGATGCTGTCGGAAACCGTCGCCTTCCTCGAAAAGCACAATCCGCCGAACTGACCGACAGCGCGACGGGCCGAGGGGCGGAGACGGCTCTTGCCTTCGCCGCCCCTTTCCCGTACTAACCCCGCCTTTCCGGAACCGCCTGGCTAATGGCATGCCATGGCGGTTCGTCATGCTTCTCTAGAGGACGGGGCGGTTAAACGCTCCGACGCGAAATGCCTAAGTTGAAGACCAAGTCGGGCGCCAAGAAGCGCTTCAAGATCACGGCCACGGGCCTGCTGAAAGCCGGCGTCGCCGGCAAGCGTCACCGTCTGATCGGCCACAACGGCAAGTACATCCGCCAAAACCGCGGAACGAAGGTCATGAGTGCTTCGGACACCAAGACCATCCGTTCGTACATGCCCTACGGCCTTTAAGAGGAGCGCTGAGATATGGCTCGCGTCAAACGGGGCGTCACCGCCCACGCCAAGCACAAGAAGGTTCTTGAACAGGCCAAGGGTTTCTACGGCCGTCGCAAGAACACCATCCGTATCGCCAAGCAGGCCGTCGACAAGGCCGGGCAGTACGCCTATCGCGACCGCAAGGTGCGCAAGCGCGCCTTCCGGTCGCTGTGGATCCAACGCATCAACGCCGGCGCCCGCGTCGAGGGCTTCACCTACTCGCAATTTATCCACGGCCTGGACGTGGCGGGTATCGTGATCGACCGCAAGGTCCTCTCGGATATCGCGGGTCAAGACCCGGCTGCGTTCAAGGTCATTGCCGACAAGGTCCGCACCGCCCTGGCCGCCTAAGGTCTGTTTTCGGGCCCGCCCGATCGCGATCTGGAAAAGCCCTCCGGTGTGAGCCGGGGGGCTTTTTGCCGTCTGGGCCTCGGCGGAACGCTCTTCCCCTGCCCCTCCCCCTCCAGGAGGAGGGAAATGACGTCAGTCGCTAGTTCCAACAGCCCCCGAAACCGCCTAGACGGAACCCCGTCATGACCGATCTCACACCTCTCGAAGCCGACGTGCTGGCGCAAGTCGCCGCCGCTGGCGACCTCGCCGCCCTGGACGCCGTGCGCGTGTCCGCCCTGGGCAAGACCGGCTCGATCTCGGGCCTGCTCAAGACCCTGGGGGCCATGAGCCCCGACGAGCGCAAGGAACGCGGCGCGGCGATCAACGTGCTGCGCGACCGCGTGCAGACGGCGCTGAGCGACAGGAAGGCCGCGCTGGAAACCGCCGCCCTCGACGCGCGCCTCGCCAGCGAGACCCTGGACCTCACCCTGCCCGCCCCCTATCGCCGCAAGGGCAGCGTTCACCCCACCATGCAGACCCTGGACGAGATGATCGCCATCTTCGCCGAGATGGGCTTCGCCGTGGCCGAAGGTCCCGATATCGAGGATGACTTCCACAACTTCACGGCCCTGAACTTCCCGCCCAAGCACCCGGCGCGGGAAATGCACGACACCTTCTTCTTCAACGAGAAGGAAGACGGCGAGAAGCTGTTGCTGCGCACCCATACCAGCCCCGTACAGGTGCGGACCATGGTGTCGCAGACCCCGCCGATCCGCATCATCGCGCCCGGCCGCACCTATCGGGTCGACAACGACGCCACCCATACCCCGGTCTTCCACCAGGTCGAGGGCCTGGTGATCGACAAGGGCATCCACATGGGGCACCTGAAGTGGACCCTGGAGACCTTCCTGGCCCGGTTCTTCGAGACGGGCGCCGTGACCACCCAGTTTCGCCCCCACCACTTCCCGTTCACCGAGCCCTCGGCCGAGATGGATGTGCAGTGCGACCGCCCAAAACCCGGGGAGAGGGGCGGCGAGATCAAGATCGGCCAGGGCACGAGCTGGCTCGAGATCCTGGGCTGCGGCATGGTCCATCCCAACGTGTTGCGGGCCTGTGGGATCGATCCCGACGAGTACCAGGGCTTCGCCTTCGGCATGGGCGTCGACCGGCTGGCCATGCTGAAATACGGCATGCCCGACCTGCGCGACATGTGGTCGTCCGACGGCCGCTGGCTGGCCCACTACGGCTTCAGCGCCTTCGCCGCGCCGAACGCGGCTAGCGGGCTTAGCTGATGCGCGCGCTCGGCGTCGCCAGCCTGGCTCTGACGGTCCTCGCCGCCTCGCCCGCCCTTGCCGCGACGCCGGTCGCGTTGTGGAAGGTCGGCGACGACGGCCTGACCAATCGCAACTTCGACGCCCTGGAAAAGGCGTTTGGCGCCGCGAAGGACTTTAGCCTGGCGCAGTCCGGCGAAGGCCTTGTGAAGGTGGAGATCACCAACCACCTCGCCTGGCGCCAAGATGGCGGCACGCTCCATGCCACCGCGCCCTATTCGATTTCCCGCGCTGGCGCCGCGCCGCTCGTCGGCGAGGCGACCTGCACCGAAGCCACCCTGCCTGTCTGCGCCGACGAGATCCTGAGCGCGACCCGCACGTACCTGAAGAACCGGTAGACCCATGAAATTCACCCTCTCCTGGCTCAAGGATCACCTCGACACCGAGGCGTCCGCCACCACCGTCGTCGCCGCCATGACCATGGCCGGCCTCGAGGTCGAGCACGTCACCGATCCGGCGACCAAGCTGGCGGCCTTCACGGTCGCCAAGATCGTGGAAGCGGTCCAGCACCCCAACGCCGACCGCCTGCGCGTCTGCCAGGTCGACACCGTTGACGGCCGCAAGGAGATCGTCTGCGGCGCGCCCAACGCCCGGGCTGGCCTGACCACCATCTATGCCCCGATCGGCGCCTATGTGCCGGGCCTGGGCGTCACCCTGGTCGAGAAGCCGGTGCGCGGCGTCGTCTCGAACGGCATGCTGTGCTCGGGCTCCGAGCTGGAGGCCGACGACGGCGCCGAGGGCATACTGGAACTGTCCGATGATCTCGCCGTCGGCACGCCCGCGAGCCAGGCGCTCGGCCTGGAAGCCGTCATCGACTTCGAGGTCACCCCCAACCGCCCCGACTGGCTGGGCGTGGCCGGCATCGCCCGCGACCTGGCCGCCGTCGGTGTCGGGACATTGAAGGACCAGTCGATCGCCCCCGTGCCGGGAACCTTCCCCTGCCCGATCAGCATCAAGGTCGATGGCGACGCCTGCCCGGTTTTCAGCGGCCGGCTGATCAGGGGGATCCGCAACGGTCCAAGTCCTGGCTGGCTGGCCGACCGGCTGAAGGCCATCGGCCTGCGCCCGATCAACACCCTGGTCGATATCACCAACCTGATCTCCTATGACCGGGCCCGGCCGCTGCACGTCTATGACGCCAAGCTGCTGGTCGGCAACGTCATCGAGGCGCGCCTGGGACGCGGCAAGGCGCAGGTCACTCCCGGCGACCAGCCCTCGCCCGCCGAGCACCAGGATGAGCAGCTGATCGCCCTGGACGGCAAGACCTATGACATCACGTCCGAGATGAGCGTCATCGCCGACGCCGCCGGCAATCGCCCGATCGGTTTGGGCGGCGTCATGGGCGGGATGAGCACCGGCTGTTCGGACGCCACCACCGAGGTCTTCGTGGAAAGCGCCTGGTTCGAGCCGATCCGCATCGCGCAGACCGGCCGCGCCACCGGCATCAACAACGACGCCCAGTACCGCTTCGCCCGCACGGTCGACACCGGCTCGGTCGTGCCTGGCCTGGAGCTGGCGACCCGGATGATCCTCGAGCTGTGCGGCGGCGAGGCCTCGGAGGTCGTGGTGGCCGGTCAAGCGCCCGAAGCGCCAGGCCCGATTCTCTTCGACCCGGCCTATGTCGAGCAGCTGTCGGGCCTGGCCATCACGCCTGAGCGCAGCCTGAAGATTCTGACTGACCTGGGCTTCGCCATCGCCCCCCCCAGCGACGTCTCGACCACCGCATTCGCCATGAACGCCGAGAGCCTGGTCTGCGTCACCCCGCCGACCTTCCGCCGCGACGTGGACGGCAAGGCCGACCTGGTGGAAGAAGTGGCCCGCATCGCCGGCTATGGCGAATTGCCCTCCACGCCCCTGCCCGAGGTTCCCCGCGCCGTCGGCGGCGTGCTGACCGCCCAGCAGGCCCGCGTCCGCGTGGCCCGCCGCGCCCTGGCAGCCGCCGGCTATGCCGAGGCCCTGACCTTCAGCTTCACCAGCCGCAAGACGGCGGCGCTGTTCGGCGGCGGCGCGGCGCAGCTGGTGCTGGCCAATCCGATCGCCGCCGACCTGGATTGCATGCGCCCCTCCTTGCTGCCCAACCTGATCGAGGCGGCCGGCCGCACCGCCCGCAAGGGCTTTTCGGACATCGCCCTGTTCGAGATCGGCCCGGTGTTCCTCGGCGATCGCCCACAGGACCAGAAGACCCCCATCGCCGCGATCCTCGTCCCCCGCGCGCCGCGTGGCTGGGCCAAGGCTCCGGCCGAGGACCTGTTCTCGGTCAAGGCCGATCTGATGGCCCTGCTGGAGGAGATCGGCGCGCCGGTCGCGTCCTTGCAGACCGCACAGGGCTCAGCCTCGGCTTGGTGGCATCCGGGCCGCTCGGCGCGCCTGCAACTGGGCCCCAAGGCGGTGCTGGCCGAGTTTGGCGAACTTCACCCGGCGGTGCTAAAGGCCCTGGATGTGGCCGGCCCGGTCTATGGTTTCGAGATTACCTTGGAGGCCGTCCCCGAGCCCAAGAAGAGGGCCCTCAAGGCGCGCGCCGCCTTCAGCCCCTCGGCGCTGATGCCCCTGACCCGCGACTTCGCCTTCGTGACCGACAAGGCCAAGGCGGCGGGCGACCTGGTGAGGGCTGCGGCCGGCGCCGACAAGGCGCTGATCACGGCGGTGCGCGTGTTCGACGTCTATCAGGGCCCGGGCGTGCCGGAGGGTTCCAAGTCGGTGGCGCTCGAGGTGGTGGTGCAGCCGCGAGACAAGACCCTGACGGAGGCTGAGATCGAGGCGCTGTCGGGCAAGATCGTGGCGGCGGTGGAGAAGGTGGGCGGGACGTTGAGGTCGTAGGACATAGGTCCTCCCCCACAGGGGGAGGACTTACAAGTTGGCGCCGTCGCATATTTCTTGCGCAGTCTGGACCAAACGCCGCGCCGCAACGGCCGCCCCTTGCGCAGCGCCCAACCCCGCGCTACCTGTAAAGCCGTACACGGAGTCCGTTCGCCAAGATGCACGCGCAGCTGGCCATGACCGTTCTGATCGCGACCGGCCTCACCGCCGGGCTCGCGATCTCCTGTACGCGCGCCATTATGATGCAGGCCAAGATTAAAACCGTTCGGATTCGGACGGGGCAGCACAGGCGCGCGGACTAGACCCGCAACACCGCCGAAGATCGCAAGATCCGCAAAGCCCCGCTTCCGAAAAGGAGCGGGGTTTTTGCTGTGCGCTCGTCGGTCCTCCTCTCAAATCCAAGGACCTTGAACCCATGAGCTACCTGCCTTCCCCACCCGCCTTCAACTCCGACCACCAAGGCGTCACCATCCACCAGCTGCTGCTGGCCGCCCAGGATGCGAACTCCGCCCTGGACGCGGTCCGCCAGGGCCTGGCCGACAGCGGCGCCGAGCTGTGCGGTCTGTCGATGAAGCCGGTCGGCCAGATCGTCGAAGGCTCCTTACGGGTGCGCCATCTCAGCGACCAGGCCGCCCGCCTGCTGGCCCGCGACCTGGCCGCCTGGCCCGGCGTCACCTCGGCCAGCGTCGAACATCAGTGGGTGCGGCCGTGAAACCGGACGACGACAAACGCCGTCTGTTCTTGGTGATCGCCGACGACACGCCCGACGCCCTGATGCGGGTGTTGGGCGTGGCCAATGTGCAGCAAACCCGCCTGCGCTCCCTGACCGCCCAGCCGGACGGCGCGGGCCTTTCCATCCGCATGGAGATCGACGACCAGGGCGACGACCGCGCCCAGGTCCTGGCCGCGCGCCTGGCCGCCGCGCCTTCGGTGCGCAGCGTCGGGTTCGGCTGGCGATAGGGATGTAACCTTTCGGCGGTCTCGTCCGTATCTATCGGTACGCACCCTGGAGCCACCCGATGATCCGCCGCCTGCTCGTCCTGCTCACCGTCCTGCTGATGCCGAGCGCCGCCCTCGCCGCCGCGCCCAAGCCCGCGACCCAGACCCAGACCGCCGTGTTCGCCGGCGGCTGCTTCTGGTGCATGGAGAACGACATGCGCGGCATTCCCGGCGTGCTGAAGGTGGAGTCCGGCTATACAGGCGGCCACGTCGCCAAGCCCACCTACGAAGACGTCACAAGCGAACGTAGCGGGCATTACGAGTCGGTGCGCGTCACCTATAACCCCGTCAAGCTCGACTACGGTTTCCTGCTCTACAAGTATTGGAAACTGGTCGACCCCACCGATGACGGCGGCCAGTTCTGCGACCGCGGCCCGTCCTACAAGCCCGCCGTCTTCGTCACCCCCGCCCAGCGCCCGATCGCCGAAAAATCCCGCGCCGAGGCCGCCGTGCGCTTGAAGTCCGGCGGGATGAAGGCCCAGATCCTCGACGCCAAGACCTTCTGGCCAGCCGAGGCCTATCACCGCGACTACGCCAAGAACCACGCTGTTCAGTATCACCTGTATCGCACCGGCTGCGGCCGTGACCTGCGCTTGAAGCAGGTGTGGGGCGGCTAGCTGGACTCTTCGACCCACAGCGCGTCTAAGCCCGGACGCCCGTCTGAACCTTCACCCGGGCAAGCCGTTGGCACGGTTCACTCCGGGAGAGTTTGACGATGCGCGTAAAGGTCGAGGCACGGCTGGACTATGAGTTCCCGGAACGCTCTGAATCGCTGCTGCAGATCGAGGCCGCCGTCGCCGCCGATCAGCGCGTGATCGGCGAGACCCTGACCTTTGACCCGCCCTTGGTCGTCACCCGCCGCGACGACCCGACGACGGGCGAGCGTCGTGTGGCCTTCACCCACCAAGGCCATCTGTCCATGGTCTACACCGCCGAGGTCGAGATCGATCCGCGCGAGATGGAACTGACAGGTTCGGACCAGCACCCCATCGCCGAACTGCCGGTGGACACCCTGCCCTTCCTGCGCGGCAGCCGCTATTGCCCGTCCGACACCTTCGAGACCATCGCCCGCCAGAAGTTTGGCAGCTTGCGCGGCGGCGAACGGGTCAGCGCGATCATGGATTGGATCGCCGCCCACCTGGAATACATCCCCTGCAGTGACTCCCGGACCACGGCGCTGGAAACCTATGTCCAGCGCGCCGGCGTCTGCCGCGACTACGCCCACCTGGCCGTCACCCTGTGCCGAGCCAGCGACATTCCGGCCCGAGTCGCCAGCGTCTATGCCCTGGGCCTGCACCCGCCCGACTTCCACGCCGTGGCCGAGGTGTTCGTCGGCGACCGCTGGCGGCTGCTGGATCCCACGGGCTTGGCGCCGATCGACGGCCTGGTCCGCATCGCCTACGGCCGCGACGCGGCGGACGTCGCGTTCCTGACGATCTTCGGCCGGGCCAACATGGTGGCGCAGAGCGTGACGGTGACACTGGCCTGAAGCCGCTAAAATGTTCGACTGAACCGTTTCACCTGAACAAGGTTCGCGAACCGATAACCGCTAGAGCATTTTTCGAGCGAAGTGGTTGCGGTTCGCGTGAAGAAAAATGCGTCCAAACAAAAGATTAGAGCTCACGGCCTGACGCAGTCAGGTCGGGAAATGCTCTAGCTGGGCCGGATGATCTTCAGCAAGGCCAGGGTTGGCGGTGCGAACGCCAGCGGGCCGATGAGGATTTCGCTCAGCAGGATCGCACCCACCCCCCACAGATAGGCCGGATGGATACGCCGCCGGACGATCAGGTCGATGACGGGGCCGGCGAACGCGAACAGGGCGATGACGCCGAACATCACCAGCGGCGCGGCCTTGCCAAAAGAGTCCATCGGCAACAACCGCCCCAGGCCCGGTCCTAGGATCGAGACGGTGGCGCACAGCATCAGCCGCTTGTGCCACTCGGACCTGCGCCTCAGCGCCACGCCGGCGGCCACCAGGCCGCCGAAGACCAGGATCCCAATCGCGTTCATCACCAGGAAGATGGTGGGAGGAAAGAACGAGGGCACCCGGTGGTAGCGGACCGCGAAGAGCGTGGCCGCCAGGCCCATCACGACCATGGCCGCGGCCAGGACCGCGCCGAACATCCCGACCTGGCGATGCAGTTTCAGCGACCCGCGCGCGATGAAGGCCGGCTGCGCCACGAACAGCAGCACCCAGCAGGTGAAGACCGCCCCGTGGATATGGAGCAGCAGCGGCAATCCGGGGGACGGCGCGAAGTCGCCCGGCACGGTTTGCGAAAAGCCGCCCACCAACACGGCGGCCATGACCAGGGCCATGATCAGATAGAACCGGCGCCCGACCTGGGCAGCCGGTCGTTGGGTCGTCATCGCCGCGGCCGTCATTCTACCCCCCCCCCGGGCTTTCCGCGTGATACCGCGTGACGCTATCCTGCGCTTCGCCGCATATTTTGCAATGGGGACGAGAGTGATCGAATCGCGACGCCGGCCGGGCGCCTCGACCCTGGGCGCCGAAGGGGAAACTAGCCATGAACTGGCGGCGCCGCTTTCAGCCCCTGTGGGCAGGGGGAGGACCTGAAAACTCTAGAACGGGATGAGATTCCGCTGCCGGCTGTAGGCCAGATAACCCACATTGGCCCCCAGGCGCAGGCCGAGGCCAGCGCGGATCGGGGCCAGGGTGATGGTGTCGGCGCGCTGGTAGTTCACGCCGAGGCCGCCGATCAGATAGGCCGTGCCCTCGACGCCCGGGAAGCGGCGGAAGATGGCGTCCGGATATTGCAGATTATAGCACAGGGTGAAGGCTCGGCTGACGTTGCCGCCCCAGTCCCAGCCCACCGAGGGGCCCTGCCAGAACACTTCCTGGGTCGGCCGGCCCTTCATGTAGAGCAGACCCCGGCCGTAGCGCAGGCCCAGGCCGATGGCGCCCGAGCCCTCCTCGCCGGCGATGTAGCCGGTGGGCTGGCCATTGTCGCGGAACACCCGCTCGACCGCTGCGCCGACCGTCTCGGCGGCCACGCCCAGGAAGTCCGAACCGTTGCGGATGATCTCGTCGGCCGAATAGGTGGCGGCCGCGCCGGTGTCATAGGCCGGAGCCTTGGCGTTGTACGGGTCACGCGGCTGGGACGTGCTGGCGCAGCCCCCGAGGCCGGCGGTGGCCATACCTGAAAGGATCAGCTTGCGGCGGTCCATGGGGGTGCTCTCGTGATGTCCGACAGGCTTCAGAGTGCCAAGCCTTCTTGTCCGGTTTGCGGCCGGGAGCTTAAGGCACGGTTAACCATGCCACCGTTCCTCCCCCCATGGGGGGAGGTGTCGG
>NZ_JAFCUB010000026.1:0-55128 GCF_049896325.1 Caulobacter sp. DWP3-1-3b2 | reverse complement strand
GCGCCGCCTCCCGGACCCCAAGTCCCCAAACCTCCCCCCACCGGTCGCTACGCGACCACCTCCCCCACAGGGGGAGGACCTAGTCCGCCGCAGGCCGATGCACTACCTTCACCACAAGCCTGGAAGGGAAGTCCCGTGATCCGCAAACGCATGCTTGCCCTGTCGATGGCGACAGCCCTGACCGCTTGCCACAAGACGCCCGACCCACCCGCCTCCGTGCTCCAGCCCCCTGGCCTGGGCGACCGCGTGCGGGTGCTCGGCGCCGACGCCTTCGTGATCGACGGCCGGCATGTGCGGCTGGCCAACGCCTATGCTCCCCAGGGGGTGCCGGACGCTCGCTGCTGGGCCGAGGCCAGCGCGTCCAAACTGGCCAATGACTGGGTGCGCGCCAAGGTGCGCGAGGCTCGCGCCGTCACCGTCGAGCCGACGGGCGGGGTCGACGAGTATCATCGCGACCTGGCCCATGTCGGCTTCGACGGCGTCGACCTGGGACAGGCGCTGTTCGAGGCCGGCCTGGCCGGACGGCGCACCGACGCGCCCAATGGCCGGTTCTCGTGGTGCGATCCGATCAGCGGCCGGGCCACCGGGGCTCCGGCCGTCGGCACGCTGCTCGACAACGGGACACGCTGAGGCGCGGCGGGGCAACCGGAACGGCGCACGGCCATTGATAGCGGCGGGAGAGCCGCATGATCCAGATCTATCAGACCGCCACCGGCGCCCTTCACGGCCTTGCGCCCTACGCCGCCCTGGCGGCCAGGCTGGTGATAGGCGTGATGTTCGCACTGTCGGGCTGGTGCAAGCTGACCAACGCCGAGCAGCACGCCAAGATGCGCCGATCGCTGCAGGAGGCTGGGATTCGCGCGCCGGAGGTTCAAGGCTGGCTCGTTGCGGCCTGCGAGCTTCTGTTCGGCGGCCTGCTGGTCCTGGGCCTGGCGACGCCGCTCGGCGCCGGCGTCCTGGCGATCATCTGCTTGGTGGCCCTGTTCACGGTGACCGGCAAGGAAATCGAGGGCGCCTCGCCACTGATGCGGCTGTCGTCGCTGCTCTACAAGCCCGAGGTGCTGCTGCTGACGTTGCTGACCTGGCTGATTGTCGCGGGGCCGGGCTCGTTGTCGCTGGACGGTGCGCTGGGGCTGGCGGCTTAGCGACAGGCTTGGGGACACAGGCTTGGGGGCACACACTCATTCCTCGATACCTGCCGTCCTGGCGAGGCCGTGGAATGAGCGTGTGTCCTCGCTGCGCCCTACAGCCGGTCCACCGGCGACGCGGCCGCGCCGCCAGCCGCCTCGCGAGGGGTGGTCCAGCGCGACAGCTTTGGCGTCAGCCATTGCTCGATGTCGTCGACGATCTCGTAGACCACCGGCACCAGCACCAGCGACAGCACGGTCGAGGTGATCAGGCCGCCGATCACCGCCACGGCCATCGGCTGGCGGAATTCCGACCCCGTACCGATGCCGAGCGCCGTCGGCAGCATGCCGGCCATCATGGCCAGGGTGGTCATGACGATCGGCCGGGCCCGCTCGCGGCAGGCCTCGATGATGGCCTCACGCTGGCTCATCCCGGCCCGCTCCTGCTCGATGGCGTATTCGACCAGCAGGATCGAGTTCTTGGCCGCCAGGCCCATCAGCATCAGGAAGCCGATCAGCGACGGCATCGACAGCGACTGGCCGGTGATCAGCAGGGCGAAGAACGCCCCGCCGATCGCCAAAGGCAGGGCCGAGATGATGGTGATCGGTTTGAAGAAGCTGCGGAACAGCAGGATCAGCACCCCGAAGACCAGCCCGACCGCCGACAGCAGGGCGACCGCGAAACCGGTGAACAGTTCGACGAAGGCCTCCTGGTCGCCGGCCGTGGCCGGACCGACGCCGGGCGGCAGATGCTTCATGGTCGGCAGGGCGCCGACGTCGCTCATCGCCTGGCCCAGCTGGGCGCCGTTGTTGAGGTCGGCCTCGATGGTCACCTGACGCTTGCGCCCGAAGCGGTCGATCTTGGCCGGGCCGGCCTGGAACGACAGGTCGGCCACGGAGTCGAGGCGGGTCGTGCCGCCGCTGGCGGTGGGGATGCGCAGGGCGCCCAGGGCGTTGAGGTCGGCGCGGGTCTCGGCCGGCAGGCGCACACGGATCGGAATCCGCCGCTCGCCCTGGGTCATCTTGGCGACGTTGGAGTCGCTGTCGCCCACCGTGGCCACGCGGGCGATGGCGGCGATGTCTGCGGCGCTGACGCCGAGGCGCGCGGCCTCGTCGGCCTTGGGCCGGATGACGATTTCGGGGCCGCTGGGGGGCGAGGATGGGCGCGGATCGGCGACCGTGCTCAGGGCCTGCATCTCGCGCTCGATCTGGGCCGCCGTGCGCTCCAGCAGCGGGCCGTCTTCCGAGGTCAGGATGGTTTGCACCTCCGAAGTGCCCCAGTCGCCGAGCAGGTTGACCCGGGCGTCGGGGATGTCGTGCAGGCCGTTGCGCACCACCTGCTTGATCTGCGTCACCGTCAGGTCGCGCTTGCCGTTCAGGACGATGGTGATGGTCGCGTCGCGGATGTCCGAGCCGGCCACGCCGCCAAAGCCGCTGCCGATATTGGAGCCGACCTGGGCGAAGACGTGGGAGGTTTCCGGCCGGCCCCTGAACATCTTGGTCACCGCCTGGACGGTGCGTTCCATGTCGGCCGGGGTCGCGCCGGGCGGACCCTGGACCTTCAGGTAATAGAAGTTGGCGTTGGCGGCCGGTTGGAAGGCGGTGGGAATGAACTTCACCATGCCAAACGATCCGACCAGGATCACCGTGCCGATGATGATCGCCAGGATCCGGTGGTCCAGCGACCAGTCCAGCACATTGCGATAGAAGCCCTTGAAGTCCTTGCGCGGGTGGGCGTGCTCGACCGGCTTGAGGAAGTAGGCGGCCAGCAGCGGAGTCAGCAGGCGAGCCACGACCAGCGAGAACAGCACCGCCACCGCGACGGTCAGGCCGAACTCCTTGAAGAACTGACCGGGTGTGCCGGGCATGTAGGACACCGGCACGAACACCGCCACGATGGTGAAGGTGGTGGCCACCACGGCCAGGCCGATGGCGTCGGCCCCCTCGATCGCCGCCTGGAAGGGCCTCTGGCCGCGGGCGACGCGTTTCTCGATGTTCTCGATTTCGACCACGGCGTCATCGACCAGGATGCCGATGACCAGGGTCAGGGCCAGCAGGGTCACGACGTTCAGCGAGAAGCCCATCATCGCCATGAAGGCGAAGGTGGGGATCAGCGACACCGGCATGGCGATGGCGGTGATCAGGGTGGCCCGCCATTCGCGCAGGAACAGAAACACCACCAGCGAGGCCAGCAGCATGCCTTCCAGCAGGGTGTGCTCGGTGGCGGCGAAGCTGGCGCGGGTCTCATCGACGGTCGAGAAGATCTTCACGAACGACACGCCAGGCTGCTTGGCCTCAATGCCGCCGATGGCTTTCTTGATATTGTCCTCGACGGCCACGTCGCTGGAATCGCGGGTCTTCATCACCTGGAAGGCGACCACGGGTTTGCCGTCCAGGCGGGCAAAGCCGCGCTGCTCCTCGGCGCCCTGGCCCACCTGGGCGACGTCGGTCAGTTTCACATAGCGGCCGCCGACGATCGGGATGGTGATGTCGCGCAGCTGCTCGATGGTGGTGGCGGCGCCGAGCACCCGCAGGGTCTGCTCGCGACCACCAATGGTGGCCCGGCCGCCCGGCGCGTCGACGCTGAAGCTGGCCAGGGCCTGGTTCAGTTGCGGCGCGGTGACGCCGAAGCTGGCCAGGCGATCGGGGTCGATGATGACATTGATCTCGCGATCGATGCCGCCGACGCGGGACACCTGCGCCACGCCCTTTTCCCCCTGCAGGGCGCGGGTGACGGTGTCGTCGATGAACCACGACAGCTCGGTGGCGCTCATATTGGGCGCCGAGACGGCGTAGGTGATGATCGGGGCGCTGGTGATCTCCAGCCGCTGGACGATCGGCTCGTCAACCTCCTTGGGCAGCAGCGAGCGGGTCTGATCGACCTTGGAGCGCACCTCGTCGGTGACCTTCTGCAGGTCTTCGCCGAGGTTGAACTGAATGGTCGTGATCGACGCGCCCTGGACCACCGAGGAGGTGATGGTCTTGACGTTGGAGATGCTGGCCACGGCGTCCTCGATCGGACGGGTGACCTGGGTCTCCATCTCGCCGGGCGCGGCGCCGCTCTGGGTGACGGTCACCGACACCGAGGGGAACTCGACATTGGGGAACTGCTTGATCGGCAGGGTCAGGTAGCAGCCGATGCCGGCGATGATCAGGGCGATGAACAGCACCGCGACCGGGATCGGGTTGCGGATCGCCCAGGCGGAGATCTGCAGCTCGCGCGTTTTCTGCTGGGGGGTCTTCTGTTCGCCAGCCATCAGCGGGCCGCCTGCTGGCTCGGCGCCGAGGGACGGATGACATCGCCGTCGGTGACGAACGAGGCGCCGCCGAGCACGACGCGCGTGCCGGCCGGCGGGCCCTGGATCAGTTGAGCCCAGCCGCCGCCCTTCTGGCCGACCTTCACCGCCACCTGGTGGGCGCGGTTGTTGCTGTCGACGGTCATCAGAAACAGGCCGTCGGCCTCGTAGCGGATCGCCGACTCCGGCACCGCCGTGACGCTGGCGCCCGAGGCCCCAAAGGTGGCGCGACCAAAGCCGCCGGGCCTCAGGTCGGGACGGACCGGCAGGCGCACGCGCACCTTGCCCAGGCGGTTGGCGCTATCAACCCGGGGACTGACCAGGCGCACCACGCCCGAGACAGATTGGCCGCCGGGCAGGGACACCTGGGCGGGCTGGCCGGCGCGGATACCCGCCAGGTCAGCCTCGTTGACCTCGGCGTCCAGCTCGACCAAGCCGTCGCGGGCGATGGTGAACCAGGGCGCGCCGCCGCCGCCGGCGATCTGCCCCGGCTGCACGCCGCGCTGCAGGACCCGGCCGCTGACCGGGGCGGTGATGGTCATCCGCGAGACGCGGGTGCGGATTTCGTTGAGCGCGGCTTCCTGGGCCTTGGCCTGGTAGCGCCGGGTCTCGATCTGCTCCTGGCTCAGCACGCCCTGACCATCAAGGCCCGCGACGCGCTTGGCTTCCGCCTGGGCCTGGGCGGTGAGGGCGGCCTGCTGGTCGACCTGGGCGCGCAGCAGGGTGGAGTCAAGCTGAGCCAGGGGCTGGCCGGCTCGCACCCAGTCGCCTTCGTCGGCGAACAGCCGCGCCACGCGATAACCGCTGAGCTCGGAGCCGACGGCGGCTTCCTCGCGCGAGACGAGCTGGCCCGACGCCTCGACCCCGCCGCCCAGCGGCCGGGTCTCGATGCTGCCGACGCTGACGGTGCGGGCTTGGGAGGCCGCCGTCTTGACGGGCGCCTTGTCCTTCTTGTCGCCACAGGCGGTCAGGCCGACCGACGCGATCAGCAGGACAGCGGCGAGCGTGGTGCGGGTCGTCATGGGGGAGGATCTCATTTCGGGGAAACCTGGGTCGGGGAAACCTGGGTCGAGGAAACCTGGGTCGAGGAACCCTGGGGCGAGGCCGGCGCATCCGGAGACCAGCCTCCGCCGAGCGCCTTGTAGGTCTGGACAGCGTGCAACAGGGCGTCGGTGCGGGCCCCGGTCAGGGCGGTGCGGGCGGCGCGCCAGGACTGCTCGGCCTGGAGGGTGGTGGTCAGGTCGATCAAGCCCAGGCCGTAGCCCTTGCGGTTGGCGGTGTAGGCGCGTTCGGCGCGGGCCTCGCCGGCCGTCAGCAGGGTAACGCGACGCTGGTCGGCGGCCAGTTGCACCATGGCGTTCTCGGCCTCGCCATAGGCGGTCTGCACCGACCGCTCATAGGCGATGGCCGCCTGCTGGGTGCGGGCGTTCTGGGCGTCGATGTCGGCCAACAGGGCCGGGATGTTGAGCACCGGGATCGAGACATTGGCCCCGATCGACCAGGCCGAGCTGGTGGTCGAGGTCTGGCCGCTCCCGCCGCCGCCCGCGAAGGGGAAGGACGGCGAGACGCTCTTGGACAGCCCGACGCCCGGCGTCAGGTTGAAGGTCGGCAGCAGGGCCAGCTCATTGATCTTCAGATTGCCCGAGGCCGAGGCCAACCGCGCCTGGGCTTCGCGGATGTCGGGGCGGCGACCCAGCAGATCGCCGGGGATGGTCGCCGGCACGGGCGGGGCGGCGTCCAGCACGGCCGTGACCGTCAGGCTGCCTACGGAGTCGATCCCGCGGCCGACCAGGATCAGCAGGCTGCGCCGCGACGTGGCCAACTGGGCTTCCAGGTTGGCGACGCGCGCCTGGGTTCCGGCGAGGTCGGATTCGGCGCGGTCGGATTCCGAAGTGGCGATCAGGCCGGCATTGGCCTTCTTGACCGAAAAGTCGCGCAGCGAGGCGTTGATGCGCTCGGTTTGCCGGGCGTCGTCCAGTTGCACGGCCAGGCCCCGCGCTTCGAAATAGGACTGGGCGACATTGGCGGCCAGAGAGGCCCGCGCGCCCTCATAGGCGAAGCGGGCGGCGGCGAGGTCGTTGTTGACCACGCCCAGGGCGGCGCGCTTGCGGCCGAACAGATCCAGTTCCCAACTGACGTCGAAATTGGCGGCGTAGGCCTCGCTGTCGCCACCTTGGGTGAAGCCCGCCGCGCCACTGCTGTCGAGGATCTCGGTGTGGGTCTTCTTGGCGCTTCCGGTCAGGGGCGTGCCCGGGATGTAGATCTGGCGGATCTGGCCGCGGCGCACGGCGCGGGCCTCGTCCAGCACAGCTGCGGCGCTGCGGGCGTCGGGCGCCTTTTCAAGCGCCGTCTCGATCAGGCGGGTCAGCAGCGGGTCGTTGAAGGTGGTCCACCAGCGATCCAGGCTGGCCCGGGGCAGCGCGGTTCCGGCCGGCGCCTCATAGGCGGCGGGCAGGCGGGTGTCGGGCGTCGGGCGCGGGGTGCTGACGCAGCCGGCGAGGCTCAGGCTCAGGCTCAGGCCCAGCGCCAGGCCCAGCGCCAGGATCGACGCCGAGGTTTGGAATGGCCGAGGGCGGCGACGCTCACCGGTCATGAATGCACTCATCGACAAATACCTTTGGGCGCGTTCGCGCGGAGAGAGGGCTGGGCATCGCGTTCAGCAAGAGTCCGCGGTCGATGGAGGAAGGCCCGCAACGTCGCGATAGACGTCGACGACCTGATCCAGGAAGCCCTCGATGATCTGGCGCTCGGCCGGTGTCAGGCCGGCGATCACTCTGTCGAGACCGTCGATCATCGGCGCCAGCTTCTCGAAGGCTCTCTCCATCGAAGCTTCCACCGGAACCACGAAGATTTTGCGACGGTCGGTGGCCTTGCGTTGTCGCGAGACGTGACCGGCGCGCTCCAGGCGATCGACGATCTGGGTGGCGGCGGCGGTCGTCACCTTGAGACGTTCGGCCAGTTGGCTGGGCGTCAGAGGCCCGTTGTTCAGAAGCTGTTCCAGGGCCGCCATGTCGGTGACGTTGACGCCGAGGGCCTCGCCGATCTTCTTGCCGATCTCGCGATTCAGGAAGGAGATGGTCTTCAGGCGCTGACCGATCGGGTCGCGTGGCACATGCGCGCGCCATCCCTGCAGAGTCGGAGCCGGATGATCGGTTGTCATGACGGAGGACGTATTATTAAGATGCTTAGTAGTCAACCATCTTAATGGTGCGATGCACAAATTTGCGATTGGCTGACCGACCTGCAGGCGTGTTGACCAACGCCGCAGGCAAGTATCGTCGTGGCCGGCGCGGGCTGTCGTTGACCTAGATGGGATCGCGAGCGACTTCGAAAAGAGGCGCGGCGTCATTTGATTCCCTTGCTCTCAAAGGCGTCGCGCGCATGGCAGGCGCCGCCTACGGCGTCGACGCTTCCCGGATATGACGAACGACAGGCCGACTTCGCGACATAGGCGGGCCGAATAATTTCGCCCTTCGGGATTGGTCGCATCGCAGCATCGGGCGGTCATTCGCAGCCGAGCGGTTGACGTACCGTCAAAACATACCGCATCATCGAAACAGGTGTTCGACTCCTCGGGGCGGCCGCCGGTTCGCGCGGAATGGCGGACTTAAAATCAAACGTTTCAAGTACTGGCCCAAGGAGACCCTAAGCTTGTCGGCTCGTTTATCCGCATCTTCAAGTTTCGAAACGCGTCCTCGCGGCGACGTCGCAGCCTTTGCGGCGCCACGTTCCTCCGATCGGCGCGGCGCGGAGCGTGCCGCCGACTGAGATCTCTCCGAAGCCCAAAATGTCTGCGTTCAAAAAAAGCAGCTCGGGAGGGAAGACAATGAAAAGAACGACGTTCCTGCGGGGGGCTTCGGCCCTGACGCTCGTCACGGCCTTGGCGTGCAGCGCCGCCCATGCCCAGACCAAATCCAGGGATCAGGGGCCGGTCGAGGTCGAGGAGATCATCGTCACCGGTTCGTTCATCCGCGGCACGCCCGAGGACGCCTCGCTGCCGGTCGATGTGATCGGCGCGGAGGACCTGCAGAAGCAGGGCTCGCCCTCGACGGTCGAATTGCTCAAGGCGCTACCGGTCTCGAACGGCGTGCTGGGCGACACCAACCAGTTCGACAGTCGCGCCCAAGGCTCGGAAGGTTCAGGCTCGGTCAACCTGCGAGGCCTTGGCTCGCAAAGGACGCTGGTGCTCTTCAACGGCCGACGCATGGCGATCAATCCGCTGGCCGCGGCCGGCGCCGGCATCGTCGACACCAACATCATCCCCGCCGCCGCCATCGGCCGGATCGAGGTGCTGAAGGACGGCGCGGCGGCCACCTACGGTTCGGACGCCATCGCCGGCGTCGTCAACTTCATCACCAAGAAGAACTTCAATGGCCTGGAAGCCGGCGCCGACTATCGGTTCATCGACGGTTCCAAGGGCGACTACGGCCTGAACGTCACCTACGGCAAGGTCTGGGACAACGCCAATTTCCTGGGCTCCATCGGTTGGCAACACCGCTCGAAGCTGTCGGTGGCCGATCGCGACTGGGCTAACAAGCCCTATCTGACCAATCCGGAAGCGGGCTGGTCGGCGGCGGGCAATCCCTCGACCTTCATCCCCGCCGCCGCCTCGACGACAGGCTTCCGCGACCCCAGTTGCTCGACCCTGGGGGGCTTTGCGGGCTTCAGCGGCCTGACGCCGGTCTGCTACTGGCACTATTCGCCGTTCGACAATCTGGTCGAGAAGCAGGACGCCATCCAGGCCTATGGCGAGGTCAACGCCGACCTGTCGGCCAAGACCAAGTTCCATGCCGAGGTGCTGTACAGCCATACCGACGTACCCGACTGGAACACTTCGCCGTCCTACGCCGCCCTGGCCGTGCCAACCGCCGAGGCCGCCGCCGCCCCGACCCTGGCGGGCCGCTATTATGTGCCGGCCAACAACCCCGGCCTGATCGCCTTCATGGCCGCCAACCCGACTATCACCACCACCAGCCTGGTGACCGGCGCCCAGACCACCGTGCCCTCGACCATCCTGGCGGGCGGGGCGATCAACGCCGCCAACCGCCCGTACGGCCTGGGAGGCAACCCGGCCTTCGGCTACGGCCCTTCGATCGGCGCCCGGGCCTATGACGCCTTCCGGGTGTCCAGCGACCTGTCAGGCGAGTTCGACAACGGCATCGGCTGGGACATCGCCCTGACCTATTCGCAGGAGGTCGGGATCCGCACGGGTTACGACACCCTGGTTAACCGCTTCGAGTTGGCCCTGCGCGGCCTGGGCGGTTCGCGTTGCGACACCGACGCGGCCACCCCAGGCATCCAAGGCACGCCTGGTGTCGGCGGCTGTCTGTTCTACAACCCCTTCGCCAACGCCATCCCCGGCAACGCCATCACCGGCGTGGCCAATCCGGCCTACAACTCGGCCCTGGCCAACAGCGAGGAGGTGACCCGCTGGTTCTTCCAGAAACTGTCGACCAAACAGTCGTCGCGGCTGTTCGTCGGCGAGGCGGTGCTGAATGGCAAGACCAACATCACCCTGCCGGGCGGCGACATCGCCTGGGCGGCCGGGGTTCAGTATCGCCGCACCTATTTCAAGGCCGACTACAACAACATCAGCAACGCGGCGATCAATCCGTGCGTCAACACGCCCGACTTCGGCGTGACCAACTGCACGGGCTCGGTCCGCAACGGGCCCTTCATGTTCCTGGGCGTGGGCACCGAGGCTGACAAGCAGAGCGGCATCATGGCCGGGTTTGGTGAATTGAGCCTGCCGATCACCCAGTCCGTCCAGATGCAGCTGGCGGCCCGCTACGAGGACTATGGCGGGGCGACGGGCTCGACCTTCAATCCCAAGGCCGCGATCCGCTGGCAGGCGACCAAGTGGATGGCGTTCCGCGCCTCGGCTGGCTCCACCTTCCGCGGTCCGCCGGATCCGCAGTTGGTGACCTCGTCCATCACCTCGCTGCAGAGCATCCTGGGAGTGTTCCGCGCCGTCGACATCTACGGCAACCCCAACCTGCAGCCGGAAGAGGCCAACACCTATAACGCCGGCGTGCTGTTCAAGACCGGCGCCTTCAAGGCCAGCATCGACTATTTCCGGTTCGATTTCAAAAAGCCGATCGTCGCCGAACCGGTGGCCGGCATGGTTAGCGCCCTCTATCCGAACGGGGCGACGGGAGCCAACAACTGCGGCGTGGCCGCCTTCGCCGCCCTGCAGTCGCGCTTCACCTACAACACCAACTGCAACACGATCTCGTCGATCGCCCGCCTGCGGACCAACTATGTCAACGGGCCCGACATCCGCAATTCGGGCTTCGACTTCTCGGCCGACTACCTGTTCGAGGGTGTGCTGGGCGGCAATGTCGCGCTGGGGACCAACGCCACCTACATCTCCGAATACAAGGTGTCGGCGCAGACTGTCGAAGGGGTGGTGGTCTCGCCGGCCTTCGACGCGGTTGGCAAGCTGAACTACCAGACGATCGCCGTGCCGATTCCGCAGTGGAAGGGCGACGTCTATGCCCAATGGTCGATGGGGCCGCATAACCTGCGGGCCACGGTGCACTATATCGACAGCTACACCGACCGGCGCACCGCGCCGTTCGCCACCGGCGCCTACAAAGACACCACCGGCGCGCCGGTGACGGTCTCCGCCGGCAAGACGATCGACAAGCAGATCCTCACCGACCTGGCCTATCGGGTGTTCCTGCCCTGGGACACCACCCTGACGGCGGCGATCACCAATGTTTTCGACAAGGATCCGTCCTATGCGAGGCTGGACCTGGGCTATGACCCCTTCACGGGCGACCCCCTGGGACGGACCTACAAGATGGGGATCCGCAAGAAGTTCTAACCTTTTTTCGCCCTCTCCCGGAGGGAGAGGGTTTCCTACTTTGTGAACAGTCCCATCAGAAGCGGCCGGGCGAACAGCCTGGCCGCTTCGTCGCGTTCGACGCCGGGCACCCAGGCGCCCAGCGAGGCCGCCGCGTTGAGCATCGAATTGATCATGTGGGCCGCGATCATCGGATCGACCGCCCGCACAGAGCGCTCCGCCACCCCATCGGAAATGATCGCCGCGAACCGCTCCGAGCCACGGTTGTAGCCTTGCGACATCTCGTGGCGAATCTCGATCGGCAACGCCCCCATCGACGAGGCGCGCAGCAGCGGACCGTGCTCTGACAGCTGATACTCGACCAAGGCCGCCGTCGCCGCGGCGACCTGCTCCCAGCCATCCTGGCCAAGGGCCCGGGCGTCGGCCTGGGCCTTGCGGGTGACGGCGAAGGTGCGCTCGAAACACTCCACCACCAGGGCGTCCTTGTCCTCATGGTGGTGGTAGAACGAACCCTTGGTGACGTTGAGCTGGGCCGAGATTTCTTCAACCGAAGCCCCGCGATAGCCCCGCTGGTTGATCAGGCGGGTGGCGGCCACCAGGAAGGTTTCACGCCATTCCTGGCCGTCGGGCGACTGCGGCGTCGGGTCGGGCAGGGCGGCCGGCGCCCAGTCGCGACTCTCCCCCTTCTCGTTGGGAGGGGCCAAGCCATTGACCAGGATGTCGTACATCTTGTCGCGCACCCGGCCGTAATCATCGACGTCGTAGCGCCGCAACCACGAGCCGGCCCAGAACATCTGCTCCAGCAGCAGGTGAGTGCGGGCGTTGCGCTCGCGCTTGTCGAGATGCTCGAAGTCTGGCCCTTCGAAAAAGCGCCTTACCCGGCGAAACAGGTCGGCGAACGCGCCCTGCACCGAGGCGCGCAAAGGCTCCTTCAGGGCCCGCATTTCGGTGAAGCTTGTCAAAGGCGCGGCCTCCCCCAATCGCACCCTGCGGTTCAGGTCGAGATAGAGCTCGAGGAACTTCAACAGGCGGCCACGGCGATCGGGCGCGCGGTCGGCCTCGGTGACGAGGGCGTCGAAGCGTTCCAGCCCGCGCATGAAACAGGCGGCCGCCAGGTCGTCCTTCTTGCGGTAATAATAGGTGACGCTGGTGGTGATCAGTCCGACCTTGGCGGCGACGTCGGCCAGGGTCATGCCCTTGACGCCCTGGCGATTGAGGATCGCGGTCGCGGCGGCGAGGATCGTCTCCTTCTTCTTCGCGTACCGCTCCGTGGCGGGGGTCGCGACCCGACCGTCATCCATGTGCTTGCCCTTCAACGCCGGTCACCGCGCGCGGCTTTTGGACCGGTTAGTCCAATTTAGGAAGCCCCAGCGACGTCACAAGACGCGCGCGACCCTTCCGGCGCCGCTTTCATGGGCGCTCGATCTTGCTGCCGTATTGCAGGCGTGCGGCGGAAGCGGGACGCTCCAAGCCTCAGGTCGCCTGGCGTGCGCTATCCGCCTCCGTCAGGGTCGCGGCGGCCAGGACGGCGGCGATGGTCTGGACCAGGACGGTGGGCGACAACGGCTTGGCGACGGCGCCGTTCATGCCCGCCGCCAGATAGGCCGCCTGCTGGTGCGCCATGGCGTTGGCGGTCATGGCGACGATCGGCGTCCGCGCCGCCGCGCCGCCCAGGTCGCGGATTCGCCGCGTGGCCTCGACCCCATCGATGCCGGGCATCTGAATGTCCATGAAGATCAGGTCGTAGCCGCCTTGGGCGCCAGAACGGTTGGCGGCTTCCACGCCGGCCGTGCCGTCCTCGGCCGTTTCGACCACCGCGCCCATGGCCTCCAGCAGGCGACTGGCGATCAGCCGGTTGGTGGCGTTGTCCTCGACGATCAACACCCGCAGGCCGGCCAGCAAAGCAATCTCAACCTCGTCGTTCTCCGCGACGGTCTCGACGGCGCGTTCGACGTCGATCTCCAGCCAGAAGGTCGAGCCCTGGCCTGGCTGGCTGGTGAAGCCAATGTCGCCGCCCATCAGGGTGGCCAGGCGACGGGTTATGGCCAGGCCCAGTCCCGCGCCGCCGAACCGCCGCGTGGTCGAGCCGTCGGCCTGGTTGAAGCGCCCGAACAGGCCCGCGCCTGCGGCCTCGTCGATACCGACCCCGCTGTCTTCGATCTCGAAGCGCAAACGCAGGCCGTCGGCGGCTTCACGTGAGGTCAGCCGCGCCTGAACGCCGCCTTCCAGGGTGAACTTCACTGCGTTGCCCAGCAGATTGAACAGCCCTTGGCGCAGCCGCAGGGGGTCGGCGTTGACCCATCCAATGCCAGGATCGACCGTGACATCGAGCGCCAGGCCGCGTTCCTGGGCCTGGGGCCTCAGCAGCTCGGCGACGCTGCGCAGCAGGGCGGCAGGGTCGATCGGCTCGGGATTGAGCTCAAGTTTGCCGGCTTCGATCTTCGAAAAGTCGATGATGTCGTTGAGCAGTTCGGACAGCATGGCGCCGCAGCCCAGGGCCTCGTTCAGCAGCAGGCGACCGTCTTCAGACAGCTTTTCGCGCTTGAGCAGGTGCATGACGCCCAGCACGCCGTTCATTGGGGTGCGGATTTCGTGGCTCATATTGGCCAGGAACTGCGACTTGGCGTCGGCGGCGTCCAGGGCGGCGTCGCGGGCGGCGACCAGTTCTGTCACATTCTGGCTGATGCCGATCACGTCCCAGGTGTTGGCGCTGGCGCCTTTGACGCCGCGCCAGGCCGCGCGCATCCAGACCCAGATCTGGTTGGCCGGATCGAGATAGCGGTAGGTCAGGACCTGATGGTCGCCCTGCGCCAGGGTCTGGATGAAGGCGTTCCACACCCTCTGGCGATCCTCGCCATGGATCGAGGTGGTCATTTCCTGGATCGTCATTATCCGGACCCCGCCCTGGGGCGAGGAGGGGGTGGCGATGTCCTGCTCGAAAACATAGACGCCCTTGCGAGCATCGAAGCGCCAGACATAGACCCCGGCGGCGTTGCGCAGCAATTCGTTGGCGCGCTCAGCCTGCTGGCGCTCGATGCGACGCGTGCGGTCCTCGCTGAAATCCTGGAACACGATAAGCAGGGCTTCGCCGGGCAGGGCCTTCGATTGCGAGCGCACCCACAGCCATCCGCCGCCCTTGCGGGCCAGGCGGTGTTCGGAGCGCGCCTGGCCTTGTGCGCGCAGGGCGGCCCCAATGGCCTGGATGGTCTCGGTGTCGTGCAGGTGGAAGAAATCGCGGATGGGGCGGCCCAAGGTTTCCTGGGCGGTCCAGCCGGTCAGCCTGATCCAGGCGGGATTGACCCGCGTGATGGCGCTCTCCTCGATCACCACGAACATGTCGAGGCTGTTGTCGAAGAACCAATCGGCGGCGGCCTGCTCGATCTGCGTGGGCGGCTTGTCGTGCAAGTACTTGCCCATCCCCATTCCCTAGTTTTCAATCGATATGCGCATGATCGGGTAAAGTTAGCGTTTCGACGTACCGCTTCTTCGATCGGCCTCAAGAACAGTGGACGCCGCCCGCCTCGGGTGGCCGTGGGAGATACGCAGTTGAGCACACCGGAAGCCGTGGGTCTGTCGTCGGACCGATTGAAGCGCATCGACGCCTTCATCCAAGACCAATATATCGCGCCCGGAAAACTGCCGTGCGCTCTCGTTCAGGTCTGGCGTCGTGGCCAGTTGGCCCATACCGCGATCCTGGGCTCCGCCGACAAGGAACGCGGCTTGCCGCTGAAGGCCGACAGCCTGTTTCGCATCTATTCGATGACCAAGCCGATCACCTCGATCGCCTTCATGATGCTGGTCGAGGAGGGTAAGGTCGCGCTTGACGATCCGGTGCACCGCTACATCCCGGCCTGGAAAAACCTGGGCGTGTTCCAGGCTGGCGTGGCGGGCGCGTTCCAGACCAAGCCCGTCTCCGAGCCCATGCGGATCGTCGATCTGCTGCGCCATACCGCCGGTTTGACCTATGGCTTCCAGCAGCGAAGCAATGTCGACGCGGCCTATCGCAAGCTGAAGCTCGATGGGGTCGATAGCGACGGCGGGCTGAATGACTTCATCGGGACGCTGGGAACCGTGCCGCTGGAATTCAGCCCTGGCGAGGCCTGGAACTATTCGGTGGCCACCGACGTGCTGGGCTATCTGGTTCAGCTGATTTCGGGCCAGCCATTCGAGACGTTTCTTAAGGAGCGGATTTTCGACCCGCTGAAGATGGTCGATACCGGTTTCTTCGTCCCGGAAAGTCAGAAGGACCGTTTTACCGCCTGCTACACCCTCAACGCCAAGGGTGAGGTGGTGCTGCAGGACGATCCCGAGACCAGCCGCTACCTCACCGATCCCTCGGTCAAGTCGGGCGGCGGCGGGCTGGTCTCGACGGCCGACGATTACATGCGGTTCTGCCGCATGCTGCTGAACGGCGGCGAACTGGACGGGGCCCGGATCGTCAGCCCCAAGACCTTGAAGCTGATGACCACCAATCATCTGCCAGGCGGCAAGGAACTGACGGAGATGTCGCAATCGCTGTTCAGCGAAGCGGTGTTCGAGGGCCTGGGCTTTGGCCTCGGCTTCGCGATGACCGTCGATCAGGCCCGAACCAGGAACCTTGGCTCGCTGGGCGAATATTTCTGGGGCGGCATGGCCTCGACCGCATTCTGGATCGATCCGGTCGAGGATCTGGCGGTGGTGTTCATGACCCAGCTGATCCCGTCCTCGGCCTACCCGATCCGGCGCGAGCTGCGCACCCTGGTCTATGCGGCCTTCACGGAGTCGGCGGCTTAGGGCACAGAGCCTGGAAAGAAAGCGGCGCGGGAGAGGGCTCCCGCGCCGAGTGCGCTTCACCTAGTCGACACGCCTGTCGGCGCGCCGCGTCCGCTCCGGATCGGTTTCGAAGATGGGGGACGCATGCAAGTCGCTCCCTGGAAACCGAGTCAGCGCGTACGCCCCTTGTCAGCCGGACCATTTGTCCAAGGCCGCCTGGTGTTGGCGGGCCTCTTGTCCTGGCGATTATCCCCCACCGCCCGAATGTTCAGACTGAAACTGGCATTTTCGAATTTCTAGTATGATCTTCGCGCCGTCAACGGCCGGCGCCTAAATTTCCGGCGCCGTTCGCGACCCCTGGACTTCACCGCCCGGTCTGTGCAGGTTTCGCTTCAAACAACCGTTCAAACTCAAGAACGTGCAACGCCAGCTCAGGGATGGAAGCGCCATGGCCGCGATCAACACCGTCACGGACTTCTCGGTCGAGGGCGACATCGGCGTCGTCACGCTGAACTCGCCGCCAGTCAACGCCCTTTCGGCGGCGGTGCGCGAGGGGCTGTCCAAGGGTTTCGAGGCGGCGATCGCCGATCCGGCGGTCCGGGCCATCGTGCTGATCTGCGAGGGCAAGACCTTCATCGCCGGCGCCGACATCACCGAATTCGGCAAGGCCATGACGGGGCCGTCTCTGCAGGACGTTCAGAACACCATCGAGAACTCGCCCAAGCCGGTGATCGCCGCGATCCACGGCACTGTGCTGGGCGGCGGTCTGGAGGTGGCGCTGGTGGCGCACTACCGCGTCGCCGTGCCCTCGGCCAAGGCTGGCCTGCCCGAGGTGAACATCGGCCTGCTGCCCGGCGCCGGCGGCACCCAACGCCTGCCGCGCGTGGTGGGCGTCGAAAAGGCCCTGGAGATGGTCACCACCGGCCAGCACATCCCGGCCAAGGCCGCGCTGGCCATGGGCCTGTTCGACTCGATCGTCGAGGAAGGCGCTCTACGCGACGGGGCCATCGCCTTCGCCAAGGTGGTGCTGGCCGAGGACCAGCCCCTGACCCGCATCCGCGACCAGAACGCCAAGGTCGAGGCCGCGCGCGGCAAGCCCGAGATCTTCAGCGAATATCGCAAGGCCAACGCCCGCAAGTTCCGCGGTTTCCTGGCCCCGGAGAACAACATCAAGGCCATCGAGGCGGCCGTCAACCTGCCCTTCGACGAGGGGCTGAAGGAAGAGCGCAAGCTGTTCATGGAGCTGATGACCGGCAGCCAGTCGGCCGCCCAGCGCCACGTGTTCTTCGCCGAACGCCAGGCCAACAAGATCCCCGACGTGCCGGACGACACCGCCATCATCCCGGTCAAGAAGGTCGGGGTGATCGGGGCCGGCACCATGGGCGGCGGCATCTCGATGAACTTCCTCAACGCCGGCATCCCGGTGACGATCATCGAGGCCAAGCAGGAGAATCTGGATCGCGGCGTCGGGGTGATCCGCAAGAACTACGAAAACACCGCCAAGAAGGGCCGCCTGACCCAGGACGACGTCGAAAAGCGCATGGGCCTGCTGACACCCTCCATGCACCTGGAAGACCTGGCCGACTGCGACCTGATCATCGAGGCGGTGTTCGAGCTGATGGAGATCAAGAAGGAGGTGTTCGGCAAGCTGGACACGATCGCCAAGCCCGGCGCGATCCTGGCCTCCAACACCTCCTATCTCGACATCGACGTCATCGCCGCCTCGACCTCGCGGCCGCAAAGCGTGATCGGCCTGCACTTTTTCTCGCCGGCCAATGTGATGAAGCTGCTGGAGATCGTACGCGGCGAAAAGACCGACAAGTCGGTGATCGCCACCTCGATGCAGATCGGCAAGAAGATCGGCAAGGTCGCGGTGCTGGTCGGCAACTGCCACGGCTTCGTCGGTAATCGCATGCTGGCCCAGCGCCAGCGCGAGGCCCAGAAGCTGATCCTGGAAGGCGCCATGCCCTGGGACGTCGACCGCGTGCTGTACGACTTCGGCCTGCCGATGGGGCCGTTCGCCATGAGCGACCTGGCCGGTCTCGACATCGGCTGGGACCAGACCAAGTCGAGCTCATCCACAGTGCGCGAAGTGCTGTGCGAGATGGACCGCCGCGGCCAAAAAAACGGCAAGGGCTTCTACGACTACGACGAGAACCGCGTCGCCAAGCCGAGCAAAGAGGTCGAGCAGGTGATCCTCGACTTCGCCGAAAAGCGCCAGATCAAGCGTCGCGCGATCAGTGACCAGGAGATCCTGGAGCGGTGCCTGTATCCGATGGTCAATGAGGGGGCCAAGATCCTGGAAGAGGGCAAGGCGATCCGGGCGTCGGACATCGATACCGTCTGGATCAACGGCTATGGCTGGCCGGTCTATACCGGCGGCCCGATGTTCTGGGGCGAGCTGGTGGGGCTCGATAAGGTGTTGGCCAAGATGAAGGCGTTCCAGGCCGAGTTGGGCGACGACTTCAAGCCTTCGGCCCTGCTGGAACGGCTGGTGGCCGAGGGCAAGGGGTTCAAGGACGCATGAGGCGTTCGGCGAAGCCGCTGGGGACAGGCACATGTGCCTGTCCCCGTCCGGGGCACTGAGTAGGACTTCCATGATCACCATCGCCGACATGATGACCGCCGACTACGGCGTGATGGGCGACATCCTCCGGCTTCGGGCCCAGGAGCATCCCGACCACTCGGCCGTGATCCTGGAAACCGGCGAGGCCGTGACCTACGCCCAGTTCGACGCCCTGGCCGACCGCGTGGCCGCCGCCCTGCAGCGCGACGGGATCGGCCGAAACGAGGCCGTCGCCGTCTGCGCCCTGTCATCCATTCCGTACACGGCGCTGTTCCTCGGCGCCCTGCGAGCCGGCGTCGCCGTCGCGCCCCTGGCCCCGTCCTCGACGCCGGAGGCCATCGCCGGCATGGTCGCCGACTGCGGGGCGCGATTGTTCTTCATGGACGCCGGCGTCGCCGAGGCTCAGAAGCCCGCGCCCATCGCCGTGCGCTACATCGCCCTGGACGGCGCGGACTTCGGCGAGGCCTTCGACGCCTGGCTGGCCCCGGACGGCGTCCGGCCAGAGCCCGTGACCATCGCGCCCGAAGACCCCTTCAACATCATCTATTCCAGCGGCACCACCGGCGCGCCCAAGGGCATCGTCCAGTCGCACGCCATGCGCTGGAAGCACGTGTTCCGGGGCGACGCCGTGGGCTACGGGTCCGACACCGTCACCCTTCTGTCGACGCCGCTCTATTCCAACACCACCCTGGTCTGCTTCTTTCCCACCCTGGCGGGCGGCGGCACGGTGTTGCTGATGAAGAAGTTCGACGCCGGCAAATATCTCGAACTGGCCCAGCATCATCGCATGACCCACACCATGCTGGTGCCCGTGCAGTACCGCCGGCTGATGGACCGCCCCGACTTCGGCGACTTCGACCTGTCCTCGACCCGCCTGAAGTTCTGCACCAGCGCGCCCTTCGCCGCCGAGCTGAAGGGGGAGGTCCTGGCTCGCTGGCCCGGCGGGCTGGTCGAGTATTTCGGCATGACCGAGGGCGGCGGCACCTGCATCCTGATGGCCCACGAGCATCCGGACAAGCTGCACACGGTCGGCCGCCCAGCGCCCGGCCATGACATCCGGCTGATCGACGAGGATGGCGTGCAGGTTGGCCCGGGCGTGGTCGGCGAGATCGTCGGCCGCTCGGCGGGCATGATGAACGGCTATCACGGCCAGCCGGGCAAGACCGCCGAGGCGACCTGGCGCTCGCCCGAGGGTTGGAGCTTTATCCGGACCGGCGACGTCGGTCGCTTTGATGAGGACGGCTTCCTCACCCTGATGGATCGCAAGAAGGACATGATCATCAGCGGCGGTTTCAACATCTATCCCAGCGACATCGAGGCGCAGATCGTCAAGCACGAGGATGTGGTCGAGGCCGCGGTGGTCGGCGTGCCGTCCGACGCCTGGGGCGAATCGCCGGTGGCCTTCGTGGCGCTGAGGCGTGATGCGCGAATCGACTCGGCGGGGTTGAGGGACTGGGTCAATGCTCGGCTGGGCAAGACCCAGCGACTGGTCGACCTGCGTCTCGTGGAATCCTTGCCCCGCAGTCATATCGGCAAGGTTCTGAAACGCGAACTGCGCGACGAATGGACGGCTTCTGCCTAGGTCAAAGATTCCGGCGCCAAAAATGCCGCGACGGCGCGCCGCATGCGCATCATCCGAGTCACTCGATACGTTTGCTTAACCATAAGGTGATGCCGTGTGGCAAAGCCGGATTCGTCGGAAACGTAATCCTGATGCAGCCTCAGTCCCAAGCCGCGCCCTCGGGCCAGGTCAGCAAGCGCGAGCGACTCGTCAAGCGCGGGGTGCCCGTCGACTTCGCGGCCGTCGAGCATTTGCTGCGCCAGGGCCTGACGCCGGGCCTGGACGCCAAGCTGGCCGACCGATTCGATCGTCCGACCGCCGTCCGCGCGGTCTCGACCCGGGTCGCCGCCCTGGCCGCCGCCTTGGCCGCCGCCGGCGCGCGTCGCGGCGGCGTCTGCATCGTTCCCGCCCTGGCCTCGGCCGCCACGCTTCAGGGCATCGCCGCCGCCGGTCTCCGGCCGTGGCTGGTCGATGTGGATCCCTACAGCTGGATGTTCGACCCCGCCCACCTGCGCGAGCGACTGGGTGAGGCTCCCCCGCCGATCGAGGCCATTGTCCCCACCTGCGCCTTTGGCCGAGCGCCGGACATGACGGCCTGGGCCGCGTTCCACATCGAGACGGGCCTGCCGATCGTCGTCGACGCCGCAGAGGGCTTCGACGTGGTGATGGAAGCCCCCGTTCCCGTGGTGGTCGGCATGCCCGGCGGTCGCGGGGTGTTCGTGGCCTGCGAGGACGCCGATTTCGTCGCCCGCCTTGATGCGCCGGCCTTTTCCGGTGACGCGGGTCTGGACGCCTGGTCGGGCCAGCGCCTGCGCCTGGCCACCGCCGCCCAGCGCCTGCGGATGCTGCTCCTGGGCGCGCCGATCGGTTTTCAGCCGGGCTGGGGGATGAGCTGGGTGTCCGACGCCTGGGTCGTCAGCCTGCAGGAGGGCGCGGCGCCCTCCGTGGCCGCCAAGCTGGCCGAAATGGACTACGCCACCAACGCCGTCGGCCCGGGCCACGCCGCCCGCGACGAGACGCCGGTGGCCGATCGGTTGGCCAAGTCGGTGCTGAGCCTGCCGTTCAGCGCGGATCTGGGCATCGCCGAGCTGGACGAGTTGGCGGACGCGGTGCGCCGGGCGCTCTAGCGGCGAACACTTGCCCCCTACGGATCGCTTCGCGATCGTCTTCCCCCAGAGGGAGAAGAGCCCCGCGCTTTTGAGCTCCGCCCCCCATGGGGGCGGACAGACCGCGAAGCGGTCAGGTGGGGGCAAGTGGGTGTGATCCCACATAGGCGTCAATTCCCGCCACCCGTTCGGCCTTCTCCGCCTCGTCCAGGAATGAGCCCGTGAAGCTGTTCTTGGCCAGGGTGATCAGCTCATCCCGCGTCAGGCCGATGGCTTCTGCCGTCGCCATGTAGTTCTCGAGCAGATAACCGCCGAAATAGGCCGGATCGTCGGAATTGACCGTGGCCTTCAGCCCCAGATCCAGCATTCGCTTCAGCGGGTGATGCTTCAGATCCGAAACCCCGCACAGCTTCAGGTTCGACAGCGGGCAGACCGTAAGCGTCGTGCCGTCCTGCACCAGCCGCGCCGTCAGGCAGTCGTCCTCCAGCGCCCGGTTGCCATGGTCGATGCGGTCGACCTTGATGATATCGACCGCTTCCCAGACATAGGCCGGGGGGCCTTCCTCGCCGGCGTGCGCCACCAGCTTGAGGCCCAGGTCTCGCGCCGCCTGCAGCACACGGGCGAACTTGGCGGGCGGGTGGCCGACTTCGGAGGAGTCCAGGCCAACCCCGGCGATCTTGTCGAGATAGGGCTTGGCCTCTTCCAGGGTGGCGAAGGCGGCGGCCTCGTCCAGGTGGCGCAGGAAGCAGAGGATCAGCTTGCAGCTGACGCCCAGCGTCGCCTCGGCTTCGACCATGCCCGCCGTCAGCCCGCCGATCACCGTGCCGAACGCCACGCCGCGATCGGTGTGGGTCTGGGGGTCGAAGAAGATCTCGGCATGGGTGCCGCCATCGGCCGCCAGCCGGCGGAAATAGGCCAGGGCCAGGTCCTTGAAATCGGCCTCGGTGAGCAGGACGCCCGCGCCTTGGTAATAGATATCCAGGAAGTCCTGCAGGTTGGAGAAGTCGTAGGCGGCGCGGATCTCCTCGACCGTCTTGAACGGCAGGATGACGCCGTTGCGCGCGGCCAGCTCGAACATCAGCTCGGGTTCGAGGCTGCCCTCGATATGCATGTGAAGTTCGGCCTTGGGCAGGCCACGGACGAAGGTTTCGAGCGCGAGATCGGTCATGGAGACCTTATGGGCGCTCGAGGCGGGGAGATTCAACGGGGATCGTGACGCCGCAGGTCGGGGACATGCCCTTGGGCGTGTCCCCGACCTTGGTCGCGGGGCTTAGGACATCGGCTGGGCCGGCGGAGCCGGCTCGGGCAGGGGGGTGAATTCCTGGTCGTCCAGGTCGGGAAGCTTCATGCGCCGGGCGCGCCAGTCGGCCTTGGCCTGCTCGATCCGGTCCTTGGACGAGGAGACGAAGTTCCATTCGATGAAACGCGGGCCGACCGGCTCGCCGCCCAGCAGCATCACGGTCGACGGCTCAAGCGCTTCGAAGATGATGGTGTCGCCCGGCTTGAACACCGCCATCTGCCCGGCGTGCAGGGTCTGGCCTTCGACCTCGACCTTGCCGGTGGCCACATAGGCGGCGCGCTCGGGATATTCGGCCGGCAGTCCGGCCTTGGCGCCCGTAGCCATTTCCCAGTGCACGTAGAACAGCGGCGAAAACACCGGCACCTGGGCCGAGGCGCCGAACGCCTTGCCGGCCACCAGGGCGGCCTTCAGACCCTTGTCCTCGAACACCGGCATCTGGTCGCGGGGATGATGCGAGAAGGCGGGATCGACCTCTTCCTGGCCGTCCGGCAGGGCGACCCAGGCCTGGATGCCGTGCATGACGCCGCCGTCCCGGCGCAAGGTCTCGAAGCGTTCGGAATGGGTAATGCCGCTGCCGGCCGTCATCCAGTTGACCTCGCCCGGACGGATCGGCAGATTGGAGCCGATGCTGTCCTTGTGAGTGATCTCGCCCTCGAACAGATAGGTCAGGGTCGACAGGCCGATATGCGGATGCGGCCGGACATCGACATTGCGCGGGAAGCCGGGCTCGAACCGGGCCGGCCCCATGTGGTCGAAGAAGGTGAACGGCCCCACCATCCGCCGGCTGTGAAAGGGCAGGACGCGCCCCACCTCGAACCCGCCGAGATCCTTGCGGCGCCGGTCGATGACGAGGTCGATCATGGGAGGGCTCCGAGGTGGTGGAGAGCTTAGTGTGAATGGGGAGGCGAGGGGATTCTAGAAGAAATCGGAGGTGAAGCTCAGCGCAGAAGCGAGGCGATGTCCCTGCCCGGGCCGAAGACGCGAACGATCTCCACGGACCCGCCATCGCCGCGATAGGCCACGCTGTGGCGACCGGCGACGCTCCAAAACCTTAGGGGAAGCCTGGTTAAGTCGGGCCGGGCGTGGCCCAGGGCTGAGCGTCTCGCCAGGCGGTCGAAAGCGGTCAGCAGGGCGTCTCGAACCTTTGTCGCGGCGTCAATATCGCGAGCAGCGATATAGCTGACGATATCCAACAGATCCTGCCGCGCCGCCGAGGAGACCGAGTAGGCGGTCACGCCGATTTCAGCAGGGCGTCCAGTTCGCGGGCCAACTCTTCGCCCGTGATGCTTTCGCCCCGATCCAGTTGGTCGAGGCCGAGCTGAAGGTCCGTGTTCAAGCGCTCAAGTTGCTGGGCTCGAAGTGAGTCGGCGGAGAACAGCAGGCGCAGACCTTCCCGTACGACCTCGCTAGCGGTGGTGTAGAGGCCGGACTCCACCTTCTCGGCGATCCGGCGCTCAAGTTCGGTTGTCAAGGACACGTTCATGGCGTCGCTCCAAGGGGCAATGCCAATATATAGCAATTTTCGCTATTGCCGAGCCTTTCGGTCAGCTCAGCGGGCTGACATACGGGCTGACCAGCCCCAGCGGCACGGCGGTGGAGTTCTTGACGCCGCGGATGACGATCCGGCTCTCGATGTTGGACACCAGGCCCAGCGACAGCAGCTTGTCGCGCAGGAACTCGTCGAAGGCCCGCATGTCGCGGGTGACGATGCGCAGCTCGTAGTCGGCGGCGCCGGTGACGGTGGCGCACTGCACCACCTCGGCCCACTTGCCGACGGCCTGTTCAAAGACCTCGAGGTTTTCCTTGGTCGGCAGCGAGAGCTTGGCGGTGCAATAGACCTCGAAGCCCAGGCCCAGCTTTTCGCGGTCCAGGATGGTCACGCGGCGCTGGATGACGCCCGCGTCCTCAAGGCGCTTGATCCGGCGCCAACACGGGCTGGAAGACAGCCCGACGCGCTCCGCGATCTCCGCGACAGACAGTCCGGCGTCGTGTTGGATGAGATCGAGGATCTTGGCATCCACGGCGTCGAGTTGTTCGGACAAGAATTCCTCCCCCAGAGGTCATTTAGCGCGGCGATCGTGCCGAAAGCGGCCTTGAGTCGGGCAAGCCTTGGGCAAACAATTTCCCCGCTTCTATAAGATATTGCTGAGCGGGCGAGAAGACCCACGAGGAAAATTTTTGCTATGCGGCACTCGGAAGTCACGCTTGACGACAAATATGTGCTCGAAGATGGCCGCGCCTTCATCACTGGCGTGCAAGCGCTGCTCCGCGTTTTGCTCGACCGCAAGCGTCTCGACACCCGCAATGGGCTAAACACCGCCGGCTTCCTGTCGGGCTATCGCGGCTCGCCCCTGGGGGGATTGGACCAGCAGGCCGCTCGCCTGTCGGGACTTCTCACCGCCCACGACGTGGTCTTCAAGGAGGGCCTCAACGAGGACCTGGCCGCCACCGCTGTGTGGGGCAGCCAGCAGGCCAACCTGTTTCCCGGCGCCACCCATGACGGGGTCTTCGGCATGTGGTACGGCAAGGCGCCCGGCGTCGATCGCACCGGCGACGTCTTCAAGCACGCAAATTTCGCCGGATCCTTCCCCACGGGCGGCGTGCTGGCCGTGGCCGGCGACGACCATGGCTGCAAGAGCTCGACCTTGCCGTCGCAGTCGGAGTTCGCCTTCCAGGACTTCGAGATGCCGGTGCTGTCACCGGCCGACGTCCAGGAGGTGCTCGACTACGGCCTGATGGGCATTTCGATGTCGCGGTTCTCGGGCCTGTGGACGGGCATGATCGCCCTGGCTGACACCATGGACTCGGGCGTGACCATCGACGTCTCGCTGGACCGGCACAAGATCATCATTCCCGAGAACTTCCCGATGCCGCCCGGCGGCTTGGGGATCCGGTTGAAGGACCAGCCGATGGAGAAGGAGCGTCGCCTCCGCCTCCACAAGCTGCCCGCCGCCCTGGCCTTCGCCCGCGCCAACCGCATCGACCGGGTCGTGCTGGGCGGCTTGTATGGAAAAGGGGGGCACGTGCGGGTCGGCAAGGCCCGCCTCGGCATCGTCTGCCAGGGCCAGGCCTATAAGGACGTGCTGGAAGCCTTCACCGCCATGGGCATGAGCCTCGAGGAAGCGTCGGACCTGGGTGTCTCGATCTACAAGGTCGGCATGCCCTGGCCGCTGGAGCCGCTGGGCATGCGCAGCTTCGCCGCCGGTCTCGAGATCCTGATGGTCATCGAGCACAAGCGCGGGCTGATCGAGCCGCAGGCTCGCGCTGCGCTTTACGACCTGCCCGCCCATGCCCGTCCCCGGATCATCGGCAAGCTGGACGAGCACGGCCACCCGCTGCTGTCGGAGCTGGGCTCGCTGTCGGTCGCCGAAATCGCCTTGGCCATCTATGACCGCCTGCCGCAAGGGCCGCACATGGAGCGGGCCCAGGCCTATCTGAACCGCGTTTCGGCCGCCGGCGTCGCCGCTGTCAGCCTGGCCGCCGACCAGCAGCGCAAGCCGTTCTTCTGCTCGGGCTGCCCGCACAACATTTCGACCAAGCTGCCCGAGGGCTCGCGGGCCTTGGCCGGGATCGGCTGCCACTACATGGCCGGCTTCAACGATCCCTCGACCGACCTCAACACCCACATGGGCGGCGAGGGCCTGACCTGGGTGGGCGCCGCGCCGTTCACCACCGAGAAGCACGTCTTCCAGAACCTGGGCGACGGCACCTACAATCACTCGGGCTCCCTGGCCATCCGGGCCGCGATCGCCGCCAAGGCCAACATCACCTACAAGCTGCTGTTCAACGATGCGGTGGCCATGACCGGAGGGCAGCAGGCCGAAAGCGGCTTCACCCCTGCTCAGATCACTCGGCAGCTCGCCAGTGAAGGCGTCACCAGGACGGTGATCGTGGTCGATGAGCTGAAGCGCTACGAAGGGGTCAAGGATCTAGCCCCCGGCGTGGAGGTCTTCCCGCGGTCCGAGTTGATGAGCGTGCAGAAGATGCTGCGCGACACGGTGGGCACCACGGTGCTGCTCTATGACCAGACCTGCGCCACCGAGAAGCGCCGTCGCCGCAAGCGCGGGACCATGGCCAAGGCGACCCAGCGGGTGTTCATCAATCCCCTGGTCTGCGAGGGCTGCGGCGACTGCTCGATCAAGTCCAACTGCGTGTCAGTGGAGCCGCTGAACACCGAGTTCGGCCGCAAGCGCAAGATCAACCAGTCGTCCTGTAACCAGGACTACAGCTGCGTCGACGGCTTCTGCCCGTCGTTCATCACCCTGGAGGGCGCCGAGAGCACCAAGGCCAAGAAGGCCCCGGCCCTGACGGCCGATTCCACGCCGTTACCGGTATTCAGCGACTTCCACGGCGTGCGGCGGATCATCTTCACTGGCGTGGGCGGCACGGGCGTCACCACCGTGGCCTCGATCCTGGCCATGGCCGCCCATGTCGACGGTCGAGCGGGCAGCGTCGTGGACATGACCGGCCTGGCCCAGAAGGGCGGCTCGGTGTTCAGCCACGTCAAGATCGGCGAGACCGAGGACACCGTGGTCGGCGGCCGCGTGCCCGCCGCCAGCGCCGACGTGCTGATCGCCTGCGACATGCTGGTGGCGGCCTCGCCGGAGGGCCTGTCGCTATACGCCAAGGACCGCACCCGCGCGTTCGGCAACAGCGATTTTGCGCCCACCGCCGACTTCGTCACCAGCCGCGACGTGCGGTTCGACTCAAGCGCCATGGCCCGGCGTATCAAGGGCGCGGTCAAGACCTTCGACTCCTGTCCGGCCCAGCACCTGGCCGAGACCCAGTTCGGCGACGCCATCTTCGCCAACATGATCATGGTCGGTTTCGCCTGGCAGCGCGGGGTGATCCCGCTGTCCAGCCGCGCGGTCTATCGGGCGATCAAGCTGAATGGCGTCGACTACGACGCCAACCTCGCCGCCTTCGAGCTGGGTCGCCGCGTAGCGCATGACCCGGCCGCGATGGGGCCCTCAAGCCAGCAGGGGGGAGACGCCGATGTGCCGACGCCGGAGACGATGTCGCTGGACGAACTGATCGCCAAGCGCACGGCCGACCTCGTGGCCTATCAGAACCAGGCCTATGCCGATCGCTACACCGCCAAGGTCGCCAAGGTCCGCGCCGCCGAGGTCGCCGATGGCGGCGAAGGCGCCGACTCCGTTGGGGGCCTGCCCTTGACCCGCGCGGCGGCGGTCAATCTGCACAAGCTGATGGCGTACAAGGACGAGTACGAGGTCGCCCGTCTGTATACGGACGGTCGCTTCAAGGCCGAATTGGCCGGGACTTTCAAGGGCGGCAAGGCCAAGGTCTGGCTGGCTCCGCCGATCATCGGCGCCAAGGACAAGGACGGCCGGCCGCGCAAGATGGCTTTCGGCGGGTGGATGCTCGACTACGCCTTCCCCATCATGGCCAAGATGAAGGGCCTGCGTGGCGGGCCGCTCGACCTGTTCGGCGGGACCGAGGAGCGCAGGATGGAGCGCGGCCTGATCGCCGACTACGAACTCACCCTTGACCGCCTGACCGGCGGGCTCACGCCCGAACGCCTGCCGATCGCGGCCCGCATCGCGGCGGTCCCGCAGAACATCCGCGGCTACGGCCACGTCAAGGACGCCTCGGTGGTCAAGGCCAAGGCGGACGCTGCGGCGCTATGGTCGCAGTGGGAGGGGTAGGGAACAAAGCGTCTGGGCCGATCGGCGGGATCGTGATGACGTTTTCCACGCAGCGCTTGACGCGCTGATGACTGGCGAGTTTCTGCCTTCGTGATAGGCTCGGCCCATGAACAAGCCGGTCCATCCCGCCCCGGTCGCCGTGACCCTGACGCCGGACGACGCCTTCGATCTGCAGGCGCGTGTCGAGCGTGGCGAGTTCACGTCGCTCGACGAAGCGGTCAGCGCGGAACTGGCCGAACTCAACTATCGGCGCGCCGCCGAGGTCATGGGCGGCTCCGAAAAGCTTGAGCGCTTCCTCGACGAGCTTGAGGCCGAGGATGATCCCTCGACCGACGTCGACGCGGAAGGTTTCTTCGCCGAGCTTCGCGCGGGTCTGAAAGAGCGCCTGGATGCGTCGCGCGGGTGAGGCGGCGGCTGGCGATCACGGCGGGCGCGCGACGCGATCTGCTGTCCGCTCTGGCCTATGTTGCCGAAGGCAGTCCTGGCCGCGCCGAGCCGAGCGCTATCTCGATGAATTGCTGGATCGTTGCGAGCGCGTCGTCGATTTTCCGTTCGCGGCCCCGGTCAATCTGCGCAACCGCAAGGACTGGCGAGCCATTCCATACGGACCGTTCATCATCTTCTCTTCGGTCTCGGATCGCCTCGTGCGCATTCGCGCCATGAAGCACGCGGCGTCCCTCAAATGATCCAAGACTTCGATTTCGACGCCGTCGTGGTGGGGGCTGGCGCGGTGGGCCTGGCTTGCGGCTACGCCCTGAGCCAGCGCGGGCTGGCCGTGGCCGTGCTGGAGGCCGAGGGCCACATCGGCCAAGGTGTGTCGTCGCGCAATTCCGAGGTGATCCACGGCGGGCTCTACTATCCGACCGGTTCGCTGAAGGCGCGGCTGTGCGTCGAGGGGCGGCGGCTGCTCTACGCTTTCCTCGACAAGCATCACCTCGACTACAAGAAGTGCGGCAAGCTGGTGGTGGCGACCCAGGAGTCCGAACTCGAGCAACTCGCGACGATCTACGACCAGGCCCTGGCCAATGATGTGGAGGGCATGGAGCGCTTGACCGGCGCCCAGGCCCGCGCCCTGGAGCCTGGTCTCAACGCTCACGCCGCCCTGCTGTCGCCCGAGAGCGGCGTCTTCGCCAGCCACGACTACATGCTGGCCTTGCAGGGCGAGGTCGAGGCGGCCGGCGGGGCGGTTGTGATCAATACGCCGTTCGAGGGCGCGACCCCCCTGGCCGGCGGCGGCTTCACTGTGCGGATCGGCGGTCCCGAGGCGGCGACCCTGACCTGTCGCCTGCTAGTGACGGCCCCCGGCCTGTCGGCCCAGGCGGTGGCGGCCAACATCGAAGGCTTTCCCAAGGACCAGATCCCGGAGGCCCATTTCGGCAAGGGCGTCTATTTCCGGCTGGCGGCCAAGGCGCCGTTCCAGCGGCTGATCTATCCGCCGCCGATCCATGGGGCCCTTGGCACCCACTATCGCAACGATCTGGGCGGTCAGGCGGTGTTTGGACCCGACCTGGAATATGTGCCGGCTCCCGACTATTCGGTCGATCCCGCCAAGGCCGCGGTGTTCGCCGCCTATATCCGCAAGTTCTGGCCCGACGTGCCGGAAGACCTGCTGACCGCCGACTATGCCGGCGTCCGGCCAAAGCTGCATGGCCCCAACGATCCGCAGCCCGATTTCCAGCTGCGCGGCGCCGACACCCACGGCCTGGTGGGGCTGATGGCGCTGTTTGGCATCGAGAGCCCTGGCCTGACCAGTTCGTTGGCCATCGGCGAAGAGGTCGCCCTACGGCTGGCCGTGTAAGGCCGCTTTGCGACCAAGTTCCGCTTCATGCGTTGCCGTCTTGGCTTTTCAGGAGGGCGATATGCTTGACGACTTTATCGATAGACTGATCTCGCGATTAATGACGGGGGTTGGTCTGATCATGGCGGCCGCGATCGCCGCAGTGGCGACGGCGATGGCGGTGTTCGCCTTTCTCAGTCAGTGGGTCGGGGCCGCATGGGCCTATACCATCGTCGCCGCGACAGCCGCCCTGGCGGTGACGGTGTGGGCGTTGGCGCAGAAGAGCCACATCGCCCGCACCCGCCAGCCGCCGCTGGACGAGCGCGTGGTGGCGATGATCCAGGCCCATCCCACCGCCTCGTTCATGGCCGGCATGGCCGCCGCCACCCTGCTGAAGGGCAAGCCGTCACTGGCGGCGAGCCTCTGGGACGCACGCAAGGGCAAGCCGAAATAGCAGGCTCACTCTGTGGAGGAGGCGGTCGCGAGTCGATCGGTGGAGCGAGCTCGAGGGCCAGGCGCGCGAGTTAGTCCTTGAGCCCGCCGACCAGCAGGCTCCGCCTTCCAGGCGGGGAGACCCAGGGCTCCAGGCGTTGACTTGCGGCGCGCCCCCGACGAAGGTCCGGCCTCGCCAGAGACGGAGCCCGCCTTGACCGCCATCCTGCACGCCATGTTGGGCAAGGGATTGGGTGGCCTGGAGCAGGTGTTTCTCGACTACCAGCCCATCCTCGAAGCCTATGCGGCGACCGACGGCGGCGTCGCCACGGGTGTGGTGCGGACCGGGGGCAGGGTCGCGGCCCAAGAGCATGGCCGCGTTCCGGCCCTGGCGACGATGCCGGCCCATACCGACTGGGACCCCATCACCCTGGGCGCGGCTCGCAAGCTGGTGAAAGCCGCGGCGCCGGACCTGATCCTTAGCCATGGCCAGCGTCCAGCCCGCCTGATGGCCAAGGTCGCGCCGGCGAAGGCCGTGCTGGCCGTCTGCGTGCACAAGCCGGCCTTCGATATCGACACCACCCGGACGCATTATCTCTGCGTCGGCCAGCATTTGGCGCGGCTCGCCATCGAACGCGGCGCGCCCGCTCACCGCGTCCATTTCGTGCCCAACGCCGTCCGGCCCCCGACGCTTCTGGCGGCGCCTTTCTCAGGGATGGACCGCCCGCCGCTTATCGTCGCCGCCGGCCGTCTGCATCCCAAGAAGGGCTTCGACATTCTGATCGCCGCCCTGGCCCTGTTGCGCGACGAAGGCGTGGCCTTCGAGGCGCAGATCGCCGGCGAGGGGGATGAACGCGGCAAGCTGGAAGGGCTAATCGCCCAGCACGGTCTGGCCGAGCGCGTGCGCCTGGTCGGCTGGCGTGACGACGTCTCGGCCTTTCTCGCCACCGGCGACGTCTTTGCTTTCCCGTCGCACCAGGAAGGCTTCCCGCTGGTGCTGCTGGAGGCCATGGCCGTCGGCCTGCCGGTCGCGGCCAGCGCCATTCCGGGTCCGGTCGAGATGATCGCCGAAGCCGTCGATGGCCGGCTGGTCCCCCCGGGCGACGCCGCCGCTCTGGCCACCAGCCTGGCGTGGTTGATCGCCGCGCCGTCCAAGGCCGTGGCCCTGGGCGTCGCGGCGCGCGCCAAGGTGCTGGCTGACTATGGTCCGGAAAGCCTTGAGCGGCGACTTGGCGCGGTGCTCGATCTGATGCTCGGACGGGCTTGAAGCCGCCCCCGCTTTGCGCATATAAGCCCGCCTCCGCTTCGCGCGGGCTGGGTAGCTCAGATGGTTAGAGCGGTGGATTCATAACCCACAGGTCGGCGGTTCAATCCCGCCCCCAGCCACCAAGCGGTGTTTCCCAACGCCCGTCGCGATTTCGCCAACCGCCTTACCCCGCCTTGAACGTGCGGCGTTGACCGCAGTTGCGACAGCTTGCGCCCGTCAATTCCGCCTGCGCCCAGAAGGCGAAAAAGGATTGCGACGCTCACGCAGTGGACGATTTTCTCGCCTCCGTGCGACCGGTTAGCGCAGGTTCGTGTCGGTAATTTGATCGTCCAAGCCTGGCCGCAAAAGGATTTCGCGGCCTTTTCCAGAACGCCATGTCGGATGCCGGGCGCGCGGATCGTCCTGGTTGCGAGAGGCGGTCTGTTCCATGCTCTACGCGATCCTTTGCTACGACGCCGAAGACATGGTCGGATCGTGGACCCAGGCGGAGGACGACGCGGTGATGGCGCGGCTGGCGGAGGTTGAACAGGCGTTGGTCCGCAAGGGCTGGCTTGGCCCCGTCGCCCGGCTGCTACCGACCACCAGCGCCGTCACCCTGCGCAAGGGTCGCGAGAATCTGGTGATCGACGGGCCGTTCGCCGAGACCAAGGAACAGCTGCTGGGCTTCCATGTGATCGAGTGCGAAGGGCTGGAGGCGGCGATCGATGTGGCGCGGCAACTGGCCACGGCCAATGCCAGCGGCGGGGCCCTTGAAGTGCGGCCGATCGGCCTTTTTCGGCCTGTCGCGGTCCAGGTCGGGCCGAGCCGCGCGATGAAGGCGGCTGGCGGATGAGCGACATGGCGAGCATGGGCGGCTGCAGTCTCGACGGGGCATGGATCGACGCCGCCCTGACCGCGGCCCGGCCCCAGGCCGTGGCGGCGCTGCTGCGGTATTTTCGCGACCTGGACACGGCGGAGGAAGCCTTCCAGGACGCCTGCCTGCGCGCCCTGAAGGCTTGGCCAGGGAATGGGCCACCGCGCGACCCGACCGCCTGGCTGATCCTGGTGGGCCGAAACGCCGCGTTGGATGGGGTGCGCAAGCGCAGCAAGTCGGCGCCTCTGCCGGCCGAGGCGCTGATCTCCGACCTCGAAGACGCCGAGGCCTCGTTGGTCGAGCGGCTGAACGGCGACCACTATCGCGACGACGTGCTGCGGCTGCTGTTCATCTGCTGCCACCCAGACCTGACCGCCACCCAGCAGGTGGCGGTCGCCTTGCGCATTGTCTCGGGCCTGAATGTTCGCCAGATCGCCCGCGCTTTTCTGGTCGGAGAATCGGCGATGGAGCAGCGTATCACCCGCGCCAAGGCCAGGATCGGCGCGGCGGGCGTACCGTTCGGCGCGCCGGACGCGGCGGAGCGAGTGACGAGGCTGAACGCCGTGGCGGCGATGATCTATCTGATCTTCAACGAGGGTTACTCGGCCAGCGGCGAGGCGGCCGCGACCAGGGGCTCGCTGTGCGACGAGGCCATTCGCCTGGCGAGGCTGCTGCTGCGCCTGTTTCAGGGCGAGCCGGAGGTCATGGGCCTGACCGCCTTGCTGCTGCTGCAGCACGCTCGTGCGGCGGCCCGTTTCGACACCGAGGGGGCGGTCGTGTTGCTGGAGGACCAGGATCGAAGCCTGTGGAACCGCCGGATGATCGACGAGGGGCTGGCCTTGATCGACAAGGCCGTCCGCCACCGCCGGCCAGGCCCTTATCTGGTTCAGGCCGCGATCGCCGCCGAGCACGATCGCGCGCCGCGCCCCGAAGCGACCAATTGGGCGCGGATCGACCGACTGTATGGCGACCTGGAGCAACTGGCGCCGTCGCCGGTGGTCACCTTGAATCGCGCCGTGGCCGTGGCGAAGGTCGCGGGGCCAGGGGCGGCCCTGGCGATGATCGAGCCCTTGGCCGCCAAGCTGTCGGGCTATTTCTACTTCTTCGGGTTGAGGGGCGGGCTGCTTTTCCAGCTGGGCCGGCGCGAAGAGGCCCGCGCAGCGTTCGACCAGGCGATCGCCCTGGCCAACACCCCCGCCGAGGCCACTCATATCCGGCTTCATCTCGACCGATTGGAGCGCGACGGCTCGGCCAGCTAGGCAAGCTGCGGAAAAATCCTCCGGTGATGTCGGGTCCGCATGGCCCGGTTCGTCCTCAGATCAGGCCTCGATCCAGGGAGAAACGACCATGAGCGACCGGCGACTCGAAAAGCTCGCCGCCAGCCCGCCCGTCGTCGGCGGCGTGGTTCCCTGTCTGCAGTCCAGCGACGCCAGCGCGAAGGCGGATTTCTACGTCAAGGCGTTCGCGGCCGAGGATCTGTTCCGCTTCGAGCCCGACGAGCAGGGGCGGACCATGCACATCCATCTGCGCATGAATGGCAATTCGGTGATGCTCAGCGACGCCTATCCCGATCACGGCTATGCGCTCGAAACCCCCGGCGCCTTCACCCTGCATCTACAGGTCGACGACGTGGACGCTTGGTTCGAGCGCGCGATCAAGGCGGGCGCCGAGACCCTGATGGCGCCGCAGCTGATGTTCTGGGGCGACCGCTATGGCCAGTTGAAGGACCCTTACGGCGTCAAATGGTCGATCGCCACCACGCCCAAGGCGTAGAGCGGTGGGCGGGGCGCGGCTTGCTGGTCCCCGCCGCCTGTCAGCAGTCCAAGAACTTCACGTCCGAGGCCGCGTAGCGCATGTCGCTGGCTGTGAACAGGCTCGACAGACCCAGCAGGGCGGGGCGACCCGGCATGATGAACACCGGCAGGTCGGCCACGTAGTGGCTCATCCGGCCCTTGGCGCGGTAGCGACGGATAAAGGCCTCCTGGTCCAGCAAGTCGCCGATCTCTTCCAGCAGGGGGCTGTTGAGGAACACTCCGCCCCGGGCGGCGAACAGCAGGGCCATGTCGCCGGCGAAACCGCCCAGCAGGCCGCTGAAGATCGAGAGCGCCTCACGCGCGACCGCGTCGCCCGACCGCGCCAAGCTGATGACAGCGTTGTCATCTTTAGGCCGGTAAGTGGGGTCTTCGCTCGCCAGGGCGGCGTGGATGTCGCTCAATCCTTCCTTGGACAGCAGCCGTTCGGCGGAGATATCGCCATGACGAACGCGGATGGCCGAGAAGACCGCCGCTTCGCGCGCCTCCAGCGGGCAAAAGTCCATGTGGCCGCCCTCGCTGGGAACGGCTAGCCAGCCGTCGCCTCGCAACGGAGCCAGGGCCGCCACGCCCAGTCCAATATCGGGTCCCAGCACCGCGATGGCGCTGTTGCGGTCCGCCTTTCCGGGGTGGATCACGCCGAGCGAGGCTTCCGCCACCTTTGGGGCCCCCATCGCGCAGGCGGTGAAGTCGTTGACCAGATAGACCCGCGGCGTGCGCAGGACGTTGCGCAGCCAGGCCTGGGAAATAGTCAGGCCGGTGCTGGTCAAGATCACGGAGCCGTCGATCGCGGGCCCGGCCGCGCTGACCGCCGCCCCGATCAGGTCGTCGGTCGCCAGTTCCGCCACCACCGACCGAAGGCCAGCCTCCAGTTCCAGCGCGGTGGAGCACGGCAGGACGCGATGGTCGCCCGGATTGTCGCCCGGCTTGGCCAGGGCGACGATCAGTTCGCGCCCGGTCACGTCCGCCAGCAGCGCCACGCCGTGGGTCATGGAGTCGTCCCCTGTGATTCCTCGCATGCCGTTCTTCGCCGGCTCGCCCAGACACGTTAGCCGCAGACCGGTTACCGGCCAAATAACGGTCGAGCCTCTGGGTTTCCACAGATTTTAGCGGCGAGTCCGTTCAGGCGGCGTGGTCATCGGGAAATAAACCCTCTGCGCGCACCGCCGATTAACATCGATGCGCGTTGGTAGGTGTATGTCCAAGTTCGGCTCTGGCGGGGCCCAAGACCGGCGCGCTGGCACACGCACGATAATGCAACATGCCGGCAAGGTGCTCTGCGGCGCCTTCGCCTGGGACTGCGTAATCCGCGACGAGTCCGCGAGCGGCCTGCGCATCCAGATGCTGTCGGGGTCCACGCCGCCTGAATCCGTTCAACTGGTCGATCTCGTCAGCGGCTACGCCCACGACGTCAAGGTGATCTGGCAGAAGGACCGCGAGTTCGGTCTGAGGATCGCGCGCAGCCACGACCTGCGCGGCTTGGCGACGGCTTCACTACAGACCGCCAAGCGGATGTGGCAGGCGGCTCAGGGCCGCGTCTCGGCAAGCTGACCCCCGATAGCGATCAGGCCCCGGCGTGTGAACGTCGAGGCCTGAACGAAACATCCGAGATCTTGGCCGGTGTTAGGCGGCCTCTTCCGCGCGGCTGGCTTCTTCGGCCATGGCGCGAACCAAGTCGAGGACCTGGCGACGGACGCGACCGCGACCGATCTTCGGGAACACCTCGGCCAGTTCCAGGCCCTCGGGCGTGGTCAGGAATTCCTGGACGATACGCTCGGCCTTCTGACCGACTTCGTCGATTTCCGACCCGTCCATGGGATCCGCCAGACCGTCGAAGAAGAACGACACGGGCACCTGCAGGGTGCGGGCGATCTCGTACAGCTTCGACGCGCTGACGCGGTTGGCGCCGCGCTCGTATTTCTGGACCTGCTGGAAGGTCAGGCCCAGCGAATCGGCCAACTGCTCCTGGCTGACGCCCAGCAGCCTGCGACGCATGCGGACCCGGCCACCGACGTGCAGGTCCACGGGATTAGGGCGTCGGCCCTCGGTTTCCTCGCTCAAGTTTCGCCTCCAAAGGTTGTTCCCTACAATGACACGTCCGTGGCGTTGATGAAACGGCGAGGTGGCACTGCGGCGTTAGGTCGCTGAAGGCCGCTTTTTGGCCTCGTGCTGCGCTAACGTTACGCCTTAAAATACTTCGATCACGGCGAATTCTAGGCCAGATTGTTACGCAACCTTGCGATCGTTTGGCGTTGAGCGCGGCAGGCGCCTATGGCAGTCAAGGCGACACACGGTTCTTGCCCTGACAAGCCTATGGGCGGAACATCGGGGATGAGCACGCAAGACGAACCCGGGCGATATCGCAGCTTCGCCGCCTTCTACCCTTTCTATCTGAGCGAACACATCAACCGCACCAGCCGCCGGCTGCATGTGGTCGGAACGAGCTTGGTGATCGCCGTCCTGGCCTGCGGGTTTCTGGTCGACTGGCGGTTCTTCATCGCCGCCCCGCTGATCGGCTACGGCTTCGCCTGGGTGGGGCATTTGGTGTTCGAGAAGAACCGGCCGGCGACGTTCAAATATCCGCTCTACAGCCTGGCCGGCGACTTTCGGCTGTGGTTCGAGGTTGTGACGGGCAAGCGACCCTTCTGATCGCCTTCGCTCCTGCGATATTGCGTCGCAGCAAAACCCGGTTCATGATCGGCGGTAATCAAGAACGATAAACGGGAAGCGCAGGATGACGACCAAGCCGTTCCAGCACGCGCCGGACGCGCCCTGGATCTTCCGCACCTATGCGGGGCACTCCACGGCCGAGAAGTCGAACGCCCTCTACCGCGCCAACCTCTCCAAGGGTCAGACGGGCCTGTCGGTGGCCTTCGACCTGCCCACCCAGACCGGCTATGACGCCGACCATATCCTTGCGCGCGGCGAGGTCGGCAAGGTTGGCGTGCCGATCAGCCACCTGGGCGACATGCGCCAGCTGTTCGACCAGATCCCGCTGGAGCAGTCCAACACCTCGATGACCATCAACGCCCCGGCCGCCTGGTTGCTGGCGATGTATGTGGCGCTGGGCGACGAGCAGGGGGCCGACCGTCGCCTGCTTCAGGGCACCACCCAGAACGACCTGATCAAGGAATATCTGAGCCGCGGCACCTACATCTTTCCGCCCGGCCCCAGCCTGCGGCTGATCGGCGACATGATCGCCTGGTGCTATATCGAGGTGCCCAAGTGGAACCCGATGAACGTCTGCAGCTACCACCTGCAGGAGGCCGGCGCGACGCCGGAGCAGGAACTGGCCTTCGCCCTGGCCACGGCGATCAGCGTGCTCGACACCGTCAAGGCCGGCGGCCAGGTGCCCGAGGAAGACTTCGAGATCGTCGCCTCGCGGATCAGCTTCTTCGTCAATGCCGGCGTGCGGTTCGTCACCGAGCTTTGCAAGATGCGCAGCTTCACCCGGCTATGGGACCAGATCCTGCTGGAGCGCTATGGCGTGCAGGACAAGAAGGCCCGGCGCTTTCGTTATGGGGTGCAGGTCAATTCTCTTGGACTGACCGAGCAGCAGCCTGAGAACAATGTCTACCGCATCCTGATCGAGGCGCTGGCCGTCACGCTGAGCAAGGACGCCCGCTGCCGGGCCCTGCAGCTGCCGGCCTGGAATGAGGCGCTCGGCCTGCCGCGGCCGTTCGACCAGCAGTGGTCGCTGCGGCTGCAACAGGTGCTGGCCTACGAGACCGACCTGCTGGAATACGAGGACCTGTTCGATGGCTCCCACGTGGTCGAGGCCAAGGTCGCCGAGCTGTCGGCGGGCGCCTTGGCGCAGCTGGCGCTGATCGACGCCATGGGCGGGGCCTCCAACGCCATCGACTACATGAAGGGCGAACTGGTCGGCTCCAACGCCAAGCGGGTGCGCTCCGTCGAGACCGGCGACATGACCGTGGTCGGGGTCAATCGCTGGACCGACACCGAGGCCTCGCCGTTGTCGGCGGGTGAGAGCAGCATCGAGACCGTCGACCCGCGCCTGGAGGCCGGGGTCGTCGAACGCCTCAAGGCTTGGCGCGCGGCCCGCGACCCTGTCGCCGCCGAGGCCGCCCTGGCTGACCTCAAGGCCGCCGCCGCTGATGGCCGAAACATTATGGAACCCTCGATTACCGCCGCCAGAGCCGGCGTCACCACCGGCGAATGGGCCGGGGCTCTCCGCGAGGTGTTCGGCGAGTATCGCGGCCCCACCGGCGTGGCGGTGGTGGTCTCGACCGGCGACGCCGAAGACGTGGAATCGGTGAAGCGCGAGGTCGAGCGAGTCTCCCAGGTGCTGGGTCGCACCCTGACCTATCTGGTCGGCAAGCCCGGTCTGGACGGCCACTCCAACGGCGCCGAACAGATCGCCACCCGGGCCCGGGCCTGTGGGATGGAAGTGATCTATGACGGCATCCGCTCGACCCCCGACGAGATCGTCCGGCGCGCCAAGCAGGGCCGCGCCCACGTGGTCGGGCTGTCGATCCTGTCAGGCTCGCACCTGGACCTGGTGCAAGAGGTCATCCGCGTGATGCGCGCCGAGGGCCTGGGCCACATCCCGGTGGTGGTCGGCGGCATCATCCCCGAAGGCGACGCCCTGGTGCTGAAACAGATGGGCGTGGCGCGGATCTACACCCCGAAAGACTTCAAGATCACCGAGATCATGGGCGATGTGGTGCGGCTGGTGGAGGCCGCGGCGCTGGCGGAGGCCTGAGGGGGCATCCGCGAACTTCGCGGCCATCTGGCTTGGGAGAGTGATCTGGGCGCGTTGCGAACTGGTCGCTGACCCGTCGCGCCCGCCGTCTGGATCGATGGTGATCGTGCGTCCCGAGAGATCAGGCGCGGGGCGCTCTCACCGAGGCGCAGGCCAACCGCCGGCTGCCCGGCGAGGAACTGACTAAGGCCAGCGACAAGGCAGGTCTCACCGTGCTGACCGCGCCGCAGGACGGGGTGATCCAGCAGATGCAGGTCCACACCCTGGGCGGGGTCGTCAAGCCGGCCGATCCCCTGATGGTGCTGGCGCCCAAGGGCGGCGAGCTGATCATCGAGGCCCGCGCCCAGAACCGCGACGCCGGCTTCGTCCACGAGGGCCAGAGCGTCGAGGTCAAGCTCGAAGCCTATCCGTTCACCCGCTACGGAATTGTGCACGGGGTGATCGAACATGTGGGCCGCGACGCTGTGCAGGACGAAAAGGAAGGACTCGTCTTTCCCGCCATGGTTAAGCTGTTGCAACCTTGGATCATGATCGAGGGTCAACGCGTACCGCTAGCTCCGGGCCTGGCGGCCACCGTCGAGATCAAGACCGGTGAGCGCCGGATTATTGGGTTCCTGCTGTCGCCGTTGGCGCGGCGGGTGAAGGAAGGCGGGCGGGAGCGGTGAATCACAAGAGCGCAACGATTATGGGGTCTCGACGAGCCAATTGGGTCGAGTGCATTTGCGACGCACAGCTGGACTCCCAGCCTGGCAGTTACGGTCAACAGTTTGGAGCTATCAACTCTATGTCCAATCCTTCGATCTCCGAGATGCGCGGGCTTGTGAAGCTTCGTGAGAAACGAACGTTCGCGCGAAGCATCCAGCCCGCGGACCCTGTCGGGCGCTTCATGAGCGTCCACGCGAACTACGACTACGGGCAAGATTTGCTGGTCTGGGAAAATGCTCTTCCCATGATGGAGGCGCCGTACGTGGGCAATCGATACCAGCAACATCGCGGCTTGGATGCCGTGGCGGATTTTGACCTGACTTTTCGGGGCAAGGAGAGCGAAGTCATCGACTTTTATGCCCCGGCGGCGGACATCTTCATAGTGTCTGACAAGGCGTTGGAAATAATCGAGGGTCTTGACCCTGACGCCGTGGAGCTACGGCGGGCCACGTTAAAGGGCAACGGCTTCGCGCGCCCCATGAATGTCATTATGCCCGGTCGCCTCATCGAGGCCGTGGATCCTGATGCCTCGGATGTCACCGTCCATTACAAGGAAACTGTCCCTGGCGTCTCTGCCATAAGGGTAAACTTTCCATCTGGTGTAATTTTTAAGAAATTAAGCCCTGAAATCCATGCATTTAAAGATTTGGATATAAAAGACTGGTTTTGGTCACGAGAATTACTCGAAACGGCGAAAGCATGTGGCGTTCTCGGCCTGTACGCTAAGCACCCGTCCGGGCAATCCATCTATGAGAATTTATATTTATAAGCCTGAATATTATAACGTCTGATCAAAAAAGTGAATCTTTAGATAATTATACGGGATGAACAATGGCCACTCCGGGTAGCGTTACGGTAAAATTTCGCGGAACAACTACTCGGCCACTGCGCGCGACGGGGAAAATCCCGTTCAGCTCGGTCACGCTTCCCAGTGGATTCCAGAAGTCGGAAACAGGGACACACACTCATTTCGGGAGCCCCTGGAACACGGGGTCGGCGTTGCGCCGGTCTGGCTTGAAAGAGCGTGTTCTTCACCTGACACCGGCCTCCACCCGCGCCCGCGCGGTCATGAACGGGCCGACGGGGGCGAGGGGCGGGGCGAACAGGGCAAGGCCGGTGGGCGGCATGTCGAGATAGATCGCCTCCATGCCGCCGTTGCGCCGGTAGGTTTCGTGCCAGAAGCCGACGCCCTGGCCGTCCTTGAGAAAGTCACGCCACCAGGTCTTGTGCGGCGCGCTGCGGGTGAAGCGTTCCAGGCTGTCCATGTCGCGCCAATATTGCCGCATGCCGAAATGGTTGAGGCCGTAGACCAGGTTTTCGTGGGCCAACAGGCCGTCTGGCTTGTGGCGGACGATCTGGTTGAGGTCCGGGCCGATGCCGACCATGGCCTTGAGGCCGCGCCAGCGGTTCAGGCGGATGCCCAGATAGATCACCACCAGGTCGGGATAGGCCGAGAGATCGACCGAGACGCGCGTCATGGCGGTGGAGGCCTGGGATTGCATCACGCCGTCTCCTGATGTTTATGGCGTATACATAGCGACGGGATGTGTACGCTGTCAACATCAAAGGCCCCCTATCACCATGGCGATCTACGCGCGGCCCTGATTGCGGCCGCCGAGACGTTGCTGACCCGGATGGGGCCCTCCGAACTGTCGCTGCGCGGCGTGGCGCGGGAGGCCGGCGTCTCGGCCATGGCGCCCTACCGCCACTTCGCCGACAAGGACGCGTTGCTGGCCGCCGTGGCCGGAGACGGCTTTCGCCAGTTCGAGACGCGGTTGAACCAGGCCACCTCCGCCGCCCCGAACGCCAGGGCCGGATTGATCGCCCAGGGCGTCGCCTATGTGCGGTTCGCCCATGACCAGCCGGCGCTGTTTCGGCTGATGTTCGGGCCGTTGATCACCAAGGCAGTGGCCTTGGAGCATCTCGACCGCGATAGCGCCCCGGCCTTGGACGCGCTGCGCGGCGCGGTCGCCGCCGCCTATCCGCAGGCCGATACCGCGCGGCGAGACGATTTGGTGCTGACCTGCTGGTCGCTGGTGCACGGCCTGGCGGGTCTGATCGTCGACGGCCGGCTGCCGGCTTCGGCGGAGGTCGCCGAAGCCATGGCGGCGCGGGTGCTGCGACTGTTGCCGTGAGGGGATCCTCGCCGCTGCGAAACGGGCGAAAGGCTTTACATCGCCTTGGCCGACGCATTCTGCAGTTACTTTCCGGACCGAATGCCCCGTTCCGCTTTCGTGCTATACGTCTCGGCATGACCCTCGAAGACGCCCTTGCCAGATTGCGCGCGGCCAAGCCGCTGTTGGATCGTTACGGCGTCCAGCGGGTCGGCGTGTTCGGCTCGACGGCGCGGGGCGAGGCGGGGCCCGATAGCGACGTCGACGTGCTGGTGGAGTACGGGCCCGCCACGCTTCCGGGCTTTGGCTTCTTCAGATTGGAACGCGATCTGGCGGCCTTATTCGGACGGCCGGTCGATCTGGTTACCCAGGATGGGCTGCATGAACTGATCCAGGCACGGGTGATGGACGAGGCCGTCTTTGCGTGATCCCGCCGACAGTCTCTATCTGTCGCGCATGCTCCAGCGATCGGGGGTATTCGGCTCTACACACGCGGCATGGATCAGCCGGCTTTTCTGGCCGATCCCTTGGCTTGCGACGCCGTGGCCATGAACCTGCTGGCCATCGGCGAAAACGCTTCCAAGATTTCTACAGCGGTTCGAGCCCTGGCGCCGGACGCCGACTGGCGCGACGCGATCAATCTTCGTCACCGCATCGCCCACGGCTACGATGATCTCAGCTTCTCGGTTCTTTGGTCCATCGTGGTCGTTGAACTCGATCCGCTCGCGGAGGCGGTCGCAAGGATCACCCTCTCGGACGCCTAGTCCCGCCCCAGCCGCCAAGCCGCCGCCAGTCCCACCAGCGCCAGCGGCGCGAACGCCGCGAAGAGCCATAGGCCGTGGGCTTGGCCGCTGGCCGGCGTCACCCCGCCGGCGAACCCCAGCGCATTGGCCAGCGCCCCGGCCGCCGCCGCGCCGGCCGCGCCGCCGATCAGCTGGGTGGTGGGCACGGCGGCCGAGGCCAGGGCCTGTTCGCCCTCCGGCGCGCCGCCGATCACCCGCTTGGCCAGGAAGGCCCAGCAGATCCCGAAGCCCGCGCCCAGGGTGAACATCGACGCCACCACGCCCCAGAGCCCGCCGCGCACCATCTCGACCGCGCCCCAGGCGACACCGACCGCGATGACCGCCGCGCCCAGCCGGATGGCCTGGCCCTCGTGCTTGGGCTTCAGCCCCGCCACCGCGAACGAGAAGCCCGTCCAGCCGGCGGCGATGGCCCCGATCACATAGCCGCTCAGCAACGGGCTGGCGCCATGCAGCGCCTGGATGAAGGCCGGGCCATAGACCGAGAAGCCCATCGTCGCCGCCTCGCAGAAGAAGATCACCATCAGGCCCAGCCCCGTGGCGGTGGTCAGGTCGCCGGCGGCGCGGGGCAGCAGGCGGTCCTCGGCCCGGCCGTTGACCAGCAGCAGGGCCGCCAGGGCCGCCACGCCGAAGAGCGCGCAGAGGCCGGCGGTGAGATGTCCCGGCACGACCCCGGCGGCGGCGATCAGCGACACGCCGACCACCAGCAGGGCCAACTGGCGTCCGGGGATTCGGCCACCCGCCGGAGCCTTGGGCGCGGCTGGAACCATGACCAGCACCGCGCCGACGAAGATCACGCCCTGCGCCACGAACAGCCAGAACGCCCCGCGCCAGAAGCCCGCCTGCGCGAACAGCCCGCCGCAGAGCGGACCGAGCAGCGTCGCCGCCCCCCAAACCCCGGCGATCGCGCCATAGACGCGGGGCCAAAGGCTCTCGGGGAACATCGCGCTGATCGCCACATAGCACAGCGACACGATCGCCCCCGCGCCCAGGCCCTGAACGAGGCGGCCGGCCACGAAGGTCAAAAAGTCCGGGGCCAGCGCGCCCATGGCGCAGCCGAGGGCGTAGAGCAGGCCGGCCAGGGCGGTGGCGTTGCGCAGGCCCAGGCGGATCGAAAGCTTGCCCGCGCAGGCCCCCGCCAGGATCGAGCCCAGCAGGAAGGCGGCGATCGACCAGCCGAAATATTGGTAGCCGCCGATCTCGCGCGCCACGCTGGGCATGATCGTCACGGTCACCAGGGTGTCGGCGGCGTTCAGCCAGATCCCCAGGCACAGCAGGGCGAAGCGCGGCGCCATCTCGGCGTTGAGCAGGGCGCGCCAACTGTTCGGCGTGGGCATCAAGGACCTCCAGGGAGGCGCTACATGCCCTCTCGGGATCGCCTAGCCAAGCCTTGGCGGTTGAACCGCACGCCGTGGTCATGCTTGGGTGCAACATTAACCCTTCGAGCGCCCCCCCGCCCATGGCCTATCGCGTCCCGCGCCATCCGCGTGTCGAGCATCGCACGCGCCACCAGAACAGGCTGGCGGGCCTGACGGCGCTCGTCCTGCTCTGGGTCCTGGTGCTGATCATGGCCCTGGTGGCCGATCGCAGCATCGCGCGCCAGCACCTGCCCTGGAAGCCGCTCAGCGTGGTCGATCCGGTGGGCATGGCCACGCGGATCAAGGCGGCGCGGGCGGGCAGCGATCCGGTGATCTGTCGGGCCATCCTGCGCAAGGCTGGCCTGACCTATGCGGACCTGCCGGAAAAGACCGATGGCGGGTTCTGCGTGGTGCGCGACGCCCTGCGCATCGACAGCGGCATGGCGCCCCTGTCACCGACAGATGCGCCCATGGTTTGTAAAGAGGCCCTGGCCCTGTCGATCTGGGAGCGCCAGGTGGTCCAGCCGGCCGCCTATGAGGTGCTGGGCCAGGGTGTAGTGTCGATGGAGCACTACGGCACCTATTCGTGCCGGCGCATGTACGGCAAGGCGGAGGGACCGGTCAGCGAGCACGCCAGCGCCGACGCGATCGACCTGGCAGGCTTCAAGCTCGCCGACGGCCAGACGGTGTACGTGGCCCGCGACTGGAACGATCCCGGGCCCAAGGGGCAGTTCCTGCACCGGGTGCGCGATGGAGCCTGCCGGGTGTTCCTGACCACGCTGAGCCCCGACTACAACGCCCAGCATCACGACCACTTCCACCTCGACATGGCCGGCTGGAACAAGTGCGCCTGAGGCGTCGCCTTACAACGTCTTCGCGACCGCCGTCATCTGATCGGCCGCGATCCCCCAGCCTTCCTTGAACCCCATGGCCTCGTGGGTCTGACGATCCTCGACGGTCCAGTGGCGGGCGGTGGCGGTGTAGCGGGTCGTACCGTCGCCCAGGTCTTCAAACTCGACGATACCGACCATGAAGGGCTTTTGTGACGGAACCCAGGTCGAGGTGAAGGCGTCGGTGAACACGATGCGGCGGTTCTCGACCACCTCCAGATAGACGCCTGGATTGACGACCTCTTCGCCGTTCGGCCCCTTCATGGTGATCACGCTATTGCCCCCGGTGCGAACGTCCATTTCGGCGTGCGACACGACCCAGGGCGGCGGGCAGAACCACTTGGGCAGCAGTTCCGCCGTCGTCCAGCATTTGAAAAGCTTGTCGGCAGGGACGTCGATGACGCGGGTCAGCACGAGTTCGCGGTCGCTGGCGTTGTCGGTGGTCATGACGCTCTCCAGGGATTTTTAGTGTTGTGCCCGAAGGACGGCCGGCGCGTCTCGGCTCCGACATCGGAGGCGGCAAATTTCGTCGATGCTTGACCGGTGGGCTGGCCTAGGGCCAATCTATGGGCAATTCAAACGATCGTTTTGAAAGCCCTGGGAGCCATCGCCATGACCACCCTCTTCGACCTGACCGGCAAGGTGGCGATCATCACCGGCAGCTCACGCGGCATTGGCAAGGCTATCGCCGAGCGGATGGCCGAGCATGGCGCCAAGGTGGTGATCTCGTCGCGCAAGGCCGGGCCTTGCGACGAGGTGGCCGCGGCGCTCAACAACAGGCATGGCGCGGGAACCGCTATCGCCGTGCCCGCCAACATCGCGGCCAAGGAAGACCTGCAGCGGCTGGTCGACGAGACCCGCGCGGCGTTCGGCAAGATTGACATCTGCGTCTGCAACGCCGCGTCCAATCCCTATTACGGTCCGCTGGCCGGGATCGCCGACGACCAGTTCCGCAAGATCCTCGACAACAACATCATCAGCAATCACTGGCTGATCTCGATGGTCGCCCCGGAGATGCGTGAGCGCAAGGACGGCGCGGTGATCATCATCAGCTCGATCGGCGGCCTGCGCGGCAACGCCATCATCGGGGCCTACAATATCAGCAAGGCCGCAGACTTTCAGCTGGCCCGCAACCTGGCGCACGAGTTTGGGCCCGACAATGTGCGGGTCAATTGCATCGCGCCGGGCCTGATCAAGACCGACTTCGCCAAGGCCCTGTGGGACGATCCGGCCACCCTGGAGCGCGCGACCAAGGGCGTGCCGCTGCGCCGCATCGGCGAGCCCGACGAGATCGCCGGCGCGGCCGTCTACCTGGCCTCGAAAGCGGGAACCTTCATGACCGGCCAAGCCCTGGTGGTGGACGGCGGCGCGACCATCTAGAGGTCCCCGACAACACCACCGGACACTTCACCAAGCGGGTTCAACGCCCGCCGAAGCGCATCGTTTTGCTCCGAATCAGGACGGCGTAGCCCGGCTTCGGCCAGGCCTGAGCGTCGCCCTTCACGTCGATACGCGGGCTGACACGCAACCATCGTCGCCCGCCAGGCATTTGGCAGGCGAACTTGGCTGTTAGGGAACACTGACATGAGCGGCGTAGGCTTTATTGGCGCGATTATCATCGGCATCTTCGCCGGCTGGATCGCCGAACAGATCATGGGCCGCAGTCACGGCCTGATCACCAACTTGATCGTTGGCCTGGTGGGCGCGCTGATCGGCGCGTTCCTGGCCAGCATGTTCAACATTCACTTCATGGGCTGGATTGGCAGCCTGATCGTCTCGACCATCGGGGCGATCGTGCTGCTGTTCATCCTCGGCCTGTTTAGCGGCCGGCGCCGGATCTAGCTTCCAAGAGTGTCATCCCGGACAAGCGTTCAGCGCGCCGATCCGGGATGACAACCGTTTGATATTCTGAAGCATTTTCGAGCGAAGTGGTCCCGGTTCGCGTGAAGAAAAATGCGTCAAAACAAAAGACTAGAGCTCACGGCCTGACGCAGTCAGGTCGGGAAATGCTCTAGCTTGCCCGGGCGGCGACCGCAGCCGCGTCGTCCAGCACTTCGCGTCGCAGCCGCTGGGCGGTATTGCCCAGGAGGAAGCCGGGGATGTCGGCCATGGGCATGGGCCGGCCAAACAGATAGCCCTGGAAGTGGTCGCAACGCATGTCCTCGAGGATCAAGGCCTGCTCGGCGGTCTCGACGCCTTCGGCGGTGACTTCCAGGTTCAGTGTGCGGCCCAGCAGGGTGATGGTGCGCAGGATGTCGGTGATGGCCGGATTTTCGGACATCTCGGCGATGAAGGTCCGGTCGATCTTGATCTTGTCGAACGGGAACCGCCACAGATAGGCCAGGCTGGAATAGCCGGTGCCGAAGTCGTCCATGGCGATGCGCACGCCCAGGGCCTTCAGCGCCGTCAGCTGCTCCACGGTGCCGGCGGTATCGGAGAGCAGCAGGCCCTCGGTGATCTCCAGCTCCAGGCGCGACGGCGCCAGGCCTGACGTGCCCAGGGCGTGGCGCACTTGGTCGACGAGGTCGCCGGTGGCGAACTGGTTGGGCGACAGGTTGACCGCCACCTTCAGGTGGTCGGGCCACGAGGCGGCTTGGGCGCAGGCCTCGTTCAGCACCCATTCTCCGATCTTGCAGATCAGTCCCCATTGCTCGGCGCATTCGATGAAGTCGTCGGGGCCCACCACGCCGCGGCGCGGGTGTTGCCAGCGCAGCAAGGCCTCGAAGCCGGTGGTCTCGTGTTCCTTGGCGCCGATCAGCGGTTGGAAGAACAGCTTGAGCTCGCCGTTCTTCAAGGCCGCGCGGAGGTCGATCTCGAGCGACCGGCGTTCCTGGGCCCAGATGTCCATATTGGCCTCGAAGAAGCGATAGGCGCCGCGACCGTCGCCCTTTGCGCGGTAGAGGGCCAGGTCCGCGTTCTTCAGCAGGGTGTCGGGGTCGCTGGCGTCGGCCGGGGCGATGGCGATGCCGACGCTGGCGCCGATCGACACATGGTGCTCGTGCAGTTCGAAGGCCTCGGCCAGGGTGTCGACGACGGCCTGGGCCAAGGCGCCGAGCGCGGCGGGGTCGAGGTTGTCGCGCACCACCACGGCGAACTCGTCGCCGCCCAGGCGGGTGACGATCCCCATGTCGCCCACGCAGGCGCGCAGGCGGGCGGCCGCTTCGACCAGCAAGGCGTCGCCGATCGGGTGGCCCAGGCTGTCATTGACGCCCTTGAAGTGGTCGAGGTCGAGACACAGCACGGCGCAGCCGGTGGTCTCGCCGTCGGCGCTCCAGGCTCCGCCCAGAGCCTGCAGGAACGACAGGCGGTTGGGCAGGCCGGTCAGAACGTCGTAATGGGCCAGGCGGCGGATGCGCTCCTGGTCCTTGCGGGCCTGGGTGACGTCGGCGCCGACGCCGCGAAAGCCGGTGAAGACCCCGTCCACATCGTGGATCGGCTTTGCGGTCAGCGACCACCAGTGGATCGCGCCATCGACCACGATGGTCATCGACACGTCGCGGAAACCCTTCTGGTCGGTCAGCAGACCCGACAGGGTGGCGGCCAGGCCGTCCGGCACCTCGGCCAGCTCTGCGCCCAAGCTGCCGACATTGCGGCCGATCAGCGAGTCGCGCGTCACGCCGGCCGCCTCGGCCATGCGCTCGGACACATAGGTCAGGTCGCCGGTGGCGTCGATTTCCCACAGCCAGTCGTTGGAGCCCTCCTCGAAGTCGCTGAGCAACAGGCTGACGACCTTTTTCTGGCGTTCCAGTTCCTCGCTGGTGACGAACCGCTCGACGAACACCTTGGCGTGCAACAGGCAGGAGGTAACCACCACCAGGTAGCAAAAGATTAGCAGGCCCGCCAAGGCCAGCAGGATGGGCTGGCCGCTGGTCAGCAGCACGAACAGCGAGCCGACCACCAGCGGCGTCGTATAGGCCAGGGCGGCCATCGGCAGGGTCAGTAGGGCGAAGGCGCCGCAACCGATCATCCCGGCCATCAGGGCCACGATCAGCATGCTCATGTGGATGCCGGCGGTGTCGTCGAAGGCGAACATCGGCAGCAGGCCCCACAGGCAACCCAGCAGGCCCGCTTGCAGCGCCACGCGCCGCGCGCCTCGGGCCGACACGGTGTTCTTGCCGCCCTTGCGGCGTTGAGCCGCGGTCCAGCCGCGCAGGCCCAGCAGGGCGTAGCCGATGACCACGGCGGTCCAGAGGATCAGGGCGTTACGGTGGTAGCCGCCAAAGCCAGCCACGCAGACCAGAATGGCGTTGACGATATTGGCGCTCATCATGACCGGCGTCAGGCGCAGGATGCTCTGAAGTTGCTCCATGCGAACGCGGCCGGCGATAGCCTCGGGGACCGGTGGAATCAGCCGCGACACCAGGCGGCCGGGTCCTCCGAGGACCATCGAGGTGAGAGTGGTCATGCGCAATGTGCGGCCCCGAGATCCGGAATGCCCCCCATCCCGTGCCGGCAGCCTACTGATGGTCTCTGAAGCCCCGGTTAATCGTGCCGTGACCATTGGACGCAGGAAAAAGGCCGCCATCCCGGAGGGCGGCGGCCTTCTTGATCGTCTGCTCCGGAATGCTCCGGGAACCGACTATTCTTCCTTGACGCGACGCTTGCGGAACGACGGGTTCAGCACCTGCTTGCGCAGGCGGATGTTCTTGGGCGTCACTTCCACCAGTTCGTCTTCCTCGATGTAGGCGATGGCCTGCTCGAGGGTCATGCGGCGCGGCGGGGTCAGGCGGACGGCTTCATCCTTGCCCGAGGCGCGGATGTTGTTCAGTTGCTTGGCCTTCATCGGGTTGACGTCCATGTCATCACCCCGGGCGTTTTCGCCGATGATCATGCCCAGATAGGTCTTCTCGCCGGCGCCCACGAACATGACGCCGCGATCTTCCAGGTTCCACAGCGCGAAGGCGGCGGTTTCCCCGTCCGAGTTGGAGATCAGCACGCCCTTGCGCTGTTGGTCGAGCGGGCCCTTGTAGGGCTCATAGTGGCTGAACACGCGGTTCAGCACGCCCGAACCGCGGGTGTCGGTCAGGAACTCGCCCTGATAGCCGATCAGCGAACGCGACGGGGCGATCAGCGAGATGCGGGTCTTGCCGGCGCCGGACGGACCCATGTCCTTCAGCTCGGCTTTGCGCTGCGACAGCTTCTCGATGACGATGCCCGAGAACTCGTCGTCGACGTCGATCATGACGTCTTCCATCGGTTCTAAGCGCTTACCGGTTTCCGGGTCGATCTGGTACACCACGCGCGGACGGCTGATCGACACTTCGAAGCCTTCGCGACGCATGTTCTCGATCAGCACGCCCAGTTGCAGTTCGCCGCGGCCGGCCACCTCATAGGCGTCGCCCTCGGTGGACTCGGTGACCTTGATGGCCACGTTGGATTCGGCTTCCCGCAGCAGGCGGTCGCGGATGACGCGGCTTTGGACCTTGTCGCCTTCCTTGCCGGCCAGCGGGCTGTCATTGACCGAGACGCTCATCGAGATGGTCGGCGGATCGATCGGCTGGGCGGGCAGGGCCTCGGTGACGTCCAGGGCGCACAGGGTGTCGGCCACCGTGGCCTTCGACATGCCGGCGATGGCGATGATGTCGCCCGCTTCGGCTTCGTCAACCGGCTGGCGCCTGAGGCCGCGGAAGGCCAGCACCTTGGTGATGCGGCCGCGCTCGACTTCCTTGCCGTCACGGTCCAGGGCGTGGATGGCCATGCCGGGAACGGCCTTGCCGCTCTCGATGCGGCCGGTCAGCAGGCGGCCCAGGAACGGGTCGGCTTCGATCAGCACGTTCAGGATCTGAAACGGCGCGTCGACCTTGGCGATCTGCTTGGGTTCCGGCACGTGGCGGACGATCAGGTCGAACAGCGGGGCCAGGTTATCGTTAGGGACGTTCAGGTCCATCGTCGCCCAGCCGGCGCGGCCCGAGGCGTAGATGTGCGGGAAGTCCAGCTGCTCGTCCGTCGCGCCGATGGCGGCGAACAGGTCGAACGCGGCGTTGTGGACCTTGTCCGGATCGGCGTGGGCGCGGTCGACCTTGTTGATGCAGAGGATCGGGCGCAGGCCCATCTTCAGCGCCTTGGTCAGCACGAACTTGGTTTGCGGCATGACGCCTTCCTCGGCGTCGACCAGCAGGACGCAGCCGTCCACCATGCCCAGGATGCGTTCGACTTCGCCGCCGAAGTCGGCGTGGCCGGGGGTGTCGATGATGTTGATGCGGGTTTCCCCGGCTTCACCGTTCCACAGGACGCTGGTGCACTTGGCCAGAATCGTAATGCCGCGTTCGCGCTCCTGGTCATTGGAGTCCATGGCGCGTTCGGTCGTCGCCTCATTGGCGCGGAACACGCCAGACTGGGCGAGAAGCTGATCGACGAGAGTGGTCTTGCCATGATCGACGTGCGCGATGATGGCGATGTTTCGCATGGACATGGAGAAGGCGGGCTTTCGGGGAGAAGAGAAGTGGTTTGACGCTGTGCGCGTGAGGCGCGCGGCTTTTACGCGACTGCGCGACGTTTATCCACCCCACCTCTGCGCAAGGCTTTGACGTGGAAACCGGTGTCAGCCGCAAACCCCTTAATTTTATGGGGTTTGCGAAAGTTACGAGCGGATGTCGTTTCTCTCGCAACCAATTGTGCACTGCAGCATTGCGCCGAAATATGGCGAAGCTTGGCGATCGGCGTCCGCTAAACCTTATGTTACAAAGGATTTCTAAGCTTGAGTGCGACAAAAAGTGACAGCGTTGCCGAACATTTTGCTTGATGCATTTCGCACCGCACCCTATAAGCAACCTGTGAGGCGGCCTCGCCGCCTCTGCCCTTCCTGGGCGTTTCCTCCCTAATGAACTGCCCGGCTTTCGAGCCGGGCTTTTTTTTGGTCTGTGCCCTGGGCGGCTAAAAACCCTCTCTCTTTGAGTGAGGGAGGGGTCCGCCGCCCCAGGCGGTGGGAGGGTGAGAGGTTTCACGGCCAACCGGAAAAGCTCGATACCTTTATTTGATCAACCGGTGCCGGGCGCGGGATCTCAAGGCAGTCCCAGTATCCATACGCCGGCGCGGGTAGGCGCGTTGTGCAAGGCATCCAGGCGGCGCCTTGGTCTGAGAGGGTGTAACCTCTCACCCTCCCATCGCTGCGCGATGGGCCTCTCTCTCTCTCTCTCTCTCTCTCTCTCTCTCTCTCTCTCTCTCTCTCTAAGAGAGAGGATTTCAGAGCAACTCAGCCCAATCCGTCGCGGCCAACTGCCGGGTCACCGTCTCGATGTCCGCCTTCAGGCCCGCCAGACCCTCGGTCGGCTCGCGCGTGGTCTCGTTCATATAGAGCGCGCGATTGATCTCGACCTGGATGGCGTGGGTGCGTCGGGCGGGGCGGCCGTAGTGCTCGGTGGTATAGCCGCCGGCATAGGGCGCGTTGCGGGCGACGCGATAGCCCAGCGTCTCCAGCGCCCTTTCAATCAGCCCGGTCATCTTGGGCGAGCAGGCCGCGCCGAAGCGATCGCCCAGCACGATGTCGCACGGACCGCCGCCGCGCGCCCGGTGGCCGCGCGCCGCCGCCGCCGGCATGGAGTGCCAATCGACCAGCACCGCCAGGCCGTGGGTGTTGCGCGCCTGGGCCAGCAGGCGATCCAGCGCGTCGTGATAGGGGCGGTGGGCGGTGTCGATCCTGAGCTTGGCCTCGATGAAGGTGAGCTTGCGGGCATAGATCGGGCGGCCTTCGCCGGCCACCCGGGCAATCGTCCCCAGTCCGGCCGCCACGCGCGCCGTGCGGCCTTGGGCGAAGTCGGGCAGTTCGTCCTCGAACATCGCGGGATCCAATTCCCAGGCGTCGCGGTTGCAATCGACATAGGCCCGCGCCAGCCGGGCCCGGATCACATTGGCCCCCAGGGCCGGCGCGCCGCCGATCAGGTCATCGACGAAAGCGTCCTCGGAGCCGCGCAACTCGCGAGCCTCCAGCCGGGCGGCGGCCATCATCTCGGGCGGATAGAGCTTTCCCGAGTGGGGCGAGGCGAAGACCAGGGGCGTCGGCGGCGGCAGACCCTCGGGCGCGGCGCGCAACACTTCGAAGGCCGGCGAAAAGCCATGCTCCGCCGTCGCCGGCGTTTTCGAAGCGATCTGCTCCCATGCGGTCATGGACTTATTGTCGCGGCCCTGCGCGCCGGGGTCAAACGACAAGGCCGCAGCGTTATAGAGACAGGACCGGGCGCCCAGGCTTTAACTGTGGACGGTCGGCGGTAATTCATTCGCGATTTACCGTCCTTCTCTAGATTCCTCCTTTCCAATCCCGACGTTCGCCCGGAAACTGACCGCATGGCCCGCATCCTCCTCGCCGAAGACGATGACTCCCTTCGCGGCTTCCTGGCCCGCGCCCTGGAGCGGGCTGGCTTCGAGGTCCAGGCCTGCGCCGACGGCGAAGAGGCGGTCCAGCACCTGGACACCCCCTGGGACCTGTTGCTGACCGACATCGTCATGCCCGGCATGGACGGCATAGAGGTGGCCCGCCAGGCCGCCGCTCGTGATCCGTCCCTGCGCATCATGTTCATCACCGGCTTCGCCGCCGTGGCCCTCTCGGCGCAGGACCGCGCACCCGCCGGCGCCAAGGTCCTGTCCAAGCCCGTGCACCTGCGCGACCTGGTCTCCGAAGTCGAAAAGATGATGGCCGCCTAAAATTTTCCCAGGCGGCAAGCAAGGCGGCTTGCGCGATCCAGAAGCCGCCGCTATACCCCCACACCTTCCCGCCCGGGACGCTTTTAGAGCGCTCCAGGGCCGCTTTGGCGGACGCGTAGCTCAGCGGGAGAGCACCTCGTTGACATCGAGGGGGTCACAGGTTCAATCCCTGTCGCGTCCACCATTCCTTTTCCCTTAAATAAATCAGTCGCTTGCAGGCACCCTTGGTGCACCTTTCCGGTGTTGCTTGTCGGCTTTGCCCCCCGAGATGCCCCCCAGGTACTCGTCCCTAAACGCGAAAAAGCCCGCCACCCCGTGAAGGATGGCGGGCTCATGTTGTAGCTCAGCCGAGGCGAGCGGTCAGGGCGCGGGTTGGTGCACCTTGGTGTTTTTGGACCAGAGTTCGGCCTGACGAGGGTACCATATTCGCCAGGCTTTCACTTCCGCAACGGCGGTGTGGAAGGCGGCGGCGTTCGATAGGTCGTTCCGGGCAAGGTCAGAGAGGACCAGACCGGAATCGGCGTCGACAGATCCACCGGCGCCGGCGGGAACGGGATCGACACCAGCGCCGGCCGCATTGCGCAGCTCGACATAGCCGCGGCTAATGACACAGCGGCGATCGGCTTGAGAAGAGACATAGGTCGGTACCTTCTGCTGCAGTTGGTAGGTAAGAGCGACGTTGCGGTTCAGGGCCGCGTTCAGGGCCTGCTGGGCACGCGAACTGACGGCGACGCTGGCCTTGGCCGCCCTTGCCGCCTCTCGGGTCGCCACGGCCACGCGCTTGACCTCTGCGGCCTTTTCACGATCGACGCCTGACGACACTCCGCCCTGATAGAGCAGAGCGCCGATGATCATCAGACCCGAAGCGAAGAACAGCGCGTGGCCGAGCGGGGTTTTCAGGAAGCGCCAGACGGCGACGAGGGTGGCGATCATGACCAGGACCCCTTGAGCATGGCGGCCGACAGGCGGGTGGCACGCTCACCGACCTGAGCGTTCCACCTGCCCTCACGCAGCAGATCGTTGGCGGCGGCGGCATAGGCTCCGGCCTGAATGTGAGCGAGGGTCGCCGGCCACTTGAGCAGGCCCGGAACGCCGAGGTTGAAGGCGAGGTTCAGGACCACGTCGGCGCGGACGGGATCAAGGCGCGCGACCCACGGCAGGGCCTCAATCAGATCGCGCCAATGGGTTTCGATGTCGGCCGTCAGAACCGCCTCGGCCTTGGCCAGGGTCCACACCTCGCCCGGCTGCACGTCATGGGCGTGGCCGTAACCGTTGGTCCACGGCCTGCCGCTGAAGGCCTGCCAATTCGGAACCGATCGGTATTGCTCCGCCTTCAGATCGCGCCGCCTGCATTCTTTGGCCAAGGGGCTCAGCGGGTCCGGATAGGCGACGAGGCGCAGGCCTTCGTCCAGCTTCAGGCGACCCACGCCGGCGGGGGTCATGGCTTCACCTCAGCGCTTGGCGGCTTTCCGCTTTCGACGGGCGGCGGAGGCGAGGCGCTGCGCGACCACCACTTACCCCCCGCATCGGTAGGCGCCTGACCCAGGATCGCGCCGACAGCCGCCGTCACGGTGGCGAC
>NZ_JAFCUB010000025.1:0-60637 GCF_049896325.1 Caulobacter sp. DWP3-1-3b2 | reverse complement strand
CGGTGTCAAGGACGGTCCCGCAGGGACCGCCGCGCCGCGGCCGGCCAGAGGCCGGTCCTTGACACCGTCAGACGCCAGAGCTCCCATCCCCCAAGGGTTTAAGGCCTGGCCGCATCCGGGCCGGATGGGGAGCTTTCGCCCAACGCCTACCGAGCCGCACCCCCTCTCAACCGTCATTCCCGCCCTTGTGGCGCGAACCCCTGGTTCAGCCGACGGCGAGCCGCCTTGGCGCGCCGGCGCGCCACTCCTCCACCCTTGCGGTGGACAGAGGGGTTCCCGCCACAAGGGCGGGAATGACGGTCGTTGGGGGATGGGCGCTTCGGAGCTTAGTTCACGGAGGCCGCTGCGCCCGGCAGCAGTCGGACGGCGCTCGCGAAGGCTTCGATCCCGGCCGTGATCGCCGGTGTCGGGTTCAGCGCTGTGAACCATCGGATGCGTGGCGAGGTTGAGCCATTGGCGTTGGGCACGCGGACGCAGGTGCGCACCGTGACGGGGCGCTGCGCCGCGAAGGCCGTGTGATATTGCGCGAGCTGCTCATCGTGGCTGTTCAGCCGATGCGGAAAGCGGATGAGCAAGACAGGACGCTCGCGTGAGGCAAGGGCCAGGGCTTCGTCGATCGTGGCGCTCTTGGGCGAGACGCCGCCGGGCCGCGACACGCCGTTGTCCGGGTCAGCGAAGATGATGCTCGCTGGCGCCAAGGTCGTCAGCATTCCCGCGCTCCACTCTGACCGCGCCCGCTTGCCCGGCACGGCTTCGCGATGGAACACCGGCCGCGCTGGCCAAAGGTCCAGGGCCTCAAGCGCCGCGACGTCGCGGGCCGGGCGACCGGCGAGCATGTCGAATAGTTTGGGGTCCAGCACTTTCCAGCGAGAGTCCGTCAGATACTCGTCGTGCCGTCCGTCGCTGCGACCGTCATGCCCCGCGAGCCACCACCAGGCGACGCCCAAGGTCTCGGCAGGGGTCACCACGCGTCTGAGAAACGCGAACTTCAGATAGTCGGATACATCGCCGGCATATTGATCGCGCATGTTTCCCCCTGCCGGCAGCTTGCCCTTCCTTGCGAAGGGGAGCCAGCCTTTCATCTCACGGCGCAACGATCGCTGATCTAGACAGGTCACTTAAAGACGGTGCTCCGCGCCGCGCCCTACTCGTTGCTCGCGACAAGCCGAATTTTCCCACTACCAACCTTGTCATTACTACGCCCCAGAAGCTGAAAGAGCATGCTTTCTAGCTCGTGCGTAGGTAGATGAAGCTCAGCGGCAATATGGTCTCGGGTGACCTTGTCCGCCCAAAGGGACCCAAGAACCTGCGGCCAAACGATGGAAGTTTCAGGCGGAAGACCGGATGGCTCCTTTGATCTGTATCCTCTACTTGAAATTTCAATATTGAAGCTACGATTTTGCCATTCACTGATGACGCCCATTTTATTAAGGCGATAATTAAGGGCGGCTACCGAAACGCCCCACCTCTTTTTGGCGTCAACTAGTTCGTTTACGCTCGTGATGTTTCGAATGCGGCTCGCGAGATCATCCGTTGGCATCAAGAAGTATGATGCAAATTGGTCGGCCTCAGCCTCAGCCTGACGGCCTTCTTCAGGCGCGCCATGCCGATGCATTACCAAGTGGCCAAGCTCGTGAGCGGCATCAAATCGACTGCGTTCGGTTGATTTAAAAGTATTTAAGAATACGAAAGATTGAGAATTTCTCCAGCAAGAGAACGCATCTACGTTTTTTGTATCCTCACAGAGCGAAAATACTCGCACTCCCTTTGCTTCAAGCAACTTTACCATGTTGGGTATTGGCAATTGGCCCAAGCCCCAATGTTCGCGAACGTATTGCGCGGCAGCTTCAGGTGTCGCCTCGGCTCCCAAGTTGGGTACGTCCGATTCCGGAAGATTGAAGCGTTCAACCACCCAGTCATGAAACAGATATGCGAGAGCTCCAGCAGCTAACGCCCCCTCGCGCTCTTTCGCTGTCATCGAGCTTAAGCTTCGGAAACTGGCAGCCTCGGCCTGCAATTCATCGAAATCCGCACCGAAGAAAAACTCACGTGGAAAGTCGAGTGCCCCGGCTAGCGCGGCAATTGTATCTTCCTCAGGTGCGTTTACGCCGTTCTCGAGACGAGAAAGCGTGATCGGCGAAATGCCGACGGCGGAAGCTAGGGCGCGCGCCGTTAGCTTCCGCCGCTTCCGGCCGAGAGTGAGTCTGCGGGGATTAAACATACAACTCGTCAGTTTTTCCGAGTAACGGACACCTCGAAGTCGATGGAAGGCGTGTCGTCCGCCAGCGCATCGGGGCTGTCCCACTCGCCCTTTTGAATCAGCAAAATCCGTTCGTGGAAACCGTCAAATTGCTCACCGTTGATTGCCTGAGGGCACGACAGTTCCGCGCGAACGTCTGGTCCGTCGGCGTAGACGAACAAGCACCAAGTCGGGGCGGTGATTTCGACAACTTCCCTTTCCCTGACTTCGGGGAAGAGTTCGTACTGCCCAAGCTCAACGGCTCTCGCGGCGCCAGCGCCCTTCTTCGATGAGGCGACCGGATCGAACAGTGGATCGCCGGCTCGATCGGCGTTTTGATAAATGATCTTGATGCCGGTCTCGGAGTTGAAGATCGCTTCGATGTTGTCTCGGCGGCAGATATCCCAACCTCGGGCAGTGAAGATGCGGCGCAAATGGGCGGTGCCCGCAATCCAGCCCAAGAGCCCACCCGCGCTCAGTGGATGAAAGGGGGTGGCATTTCGACGAGCGCCTACGGCAGCCCGCACCACATCAAACAATTCAGCCTTTGTAAGGCCAAGCTGCTCCAACCGAGGCACCACTTCAAACTCTTCAGCGAGAACGGGCATATCCGGTCCTTGTTAATTTTCCGAACCTCATATGAGCACGAAAAAATTAGCACAGCAAGCGCCGAGTTGGCAAAACGTTCCTGCGGCCCATCCACTCACAGCCGCCCCTTCCGAAACGCCTCCGCCTGCTCGGCCCGCAGCTCCTTGCGCACGCGGCCAGGCATCGCCTTGTCCACCGTCTCGCCAACCCCCGTCAGGGCTTCGTTGGCGAACTCCAAATCCATCAGCTTCATCCGCTTGATCTCGTCGCGCAGCCGGGCGGCGGTCTCGAATTCCAGGTTCGAGGCGGCCTCGCGCATGCGGGATTCCAGGTCCTTCAACGCGGCCTTGAAATTGTCGCCGCTGAACGGCTTGGCGTCCTTGCCCTGGCCGATTCCGCCGATCGGCACGGTCACCCGGTCGCCGCGCTCGTACGGCGAGTTCATGATGTCCTTGATGTCGCGCTTGACGCTCTCGGGGGTGATGCCGTGGGCGAGGTTGTATTCGTGCTGCTTCTCGCGGCGGCGGCTGGTCTCGCCCATGGCCCGCTCCATGCTGCCGGTGATCCGGTCGGCATAGAGGATGACCTTGCCGTCGACGTTGCGCGCGGCCCTGCCTATCGTCTGGATCAGCGAGGTTTCCGAGCGCAGGAAGCCTTCCTTGTCGGCGTCGAGGATGGCCACCAGGCCGCATTCGGGGATGTCGAGGCCCTCGCGCAGCAGGTTGATGCCCACCAGCACGTCGAACTGGCCCAGGCGCAGGTCGCGGATGATCTCGATCCGCTCCATGGTGTCGACGTCGGAGTGCATGTAGCGCACGGCGATGCCCTGCTCGTTCATGTATTCGGTCAGGTCCTCGGCCATCTTCTTGGTCAGGACGGTGATCAGTGTGCGGTAGCCGGCGGCCTTGGCCTGGCGGACCTCGTCGATGACGTCGTCGACCTGGCTGGCCCCGTCCTTGGAGACCGGGCGGACCTCGACCGGCGGGTCGATCAGGCCGGTGGGCCGGATCACCTGCTCGGCGAACACCCCGCCGGCCCGCTCCATCTCCCACTTGGCCGGGGTGGCCGAGACATGGACCGTCTGCGGCCGCATGGCGTCCCATTCCTCGAACTTCAGCGGCCTGTTATCCAAGGCGGAGGGCAGGCGGAAGCCGTACTCGGCCAGGGTCCATTTGCGGCTGCGGTCGCCCTTGTACATGGCGCCGATCTGCGGAACCGTCTGGTGGCTCTCGTCGGTGAACAGCAGGGCGTTGTCGGGGATATATTCGAAGAAGGTCGGCGGCGGCTCGCCCGGCTGGCGGCCCGACAGGTAGCGGCTGTAGTTCTCGATGCCGGCGCAGGAGCCGGTGGTCTCGATCATCTCGAGGTCGAAATTGGTCCGCTGCTCCAGGCGCTGGGCCTCCAGCAGCTTGCCGTTCTCGAACATCCAGGCCAGGCGCTCCTTGAGCTCGGCGCGGATCGAGATGATCGCCTGGCGCAGGGTGGGGCGCGGGGTGACGTGGTGGCTGTTGGCGTAGACCTTGATGGTCTCCAGGTCGCCGGTCTTCTTGCCGGTCAGCGGGTCAAACTCGCTGATGGCCTCGACCTCATCGCCAAACAGCGACACGCGCCAGGCGCGGTCCTCGTAGTGGGCGGGGAAGATCTCGATGGTGTCGCCGCGCCGGCGGAAGGTGCCGCGCTCGAAGGCGGCGTCGTTGCGCTTGTATTGCTGGGCCACCAGGTCGGCCATCATCTGCTTCTCGTTGACGGTGTCGCCGACCGCCAGGCTGAAGGTCATGGCCGTATAGGTCTCGACCGAGCCAATGCCGTAGATACAGGAGACCGAGGCGACCACGATGACGTCGTCGCGCTCCAGGATCGCCCGGGTCGCCGAGTGGCGCATGCGGTCGATCTGCTCGTTGATCGAGCTGTCCTTCTCTATGTAGGTGTCGGTGCGCGGGACATAGGCCTCGGGCTGGTAGTAGTCGTAATAGCTGACGAAATATTCGACCGCGTTGTCGGGGAAGAAGCTCTTCATCTCGCTGTAGAGCTGGGCGGCCAGGGTCTTGTTGGGGGCCAGGATCAGGGCCGGGCGCTGGGTGGCCTCGATGACCTTGGCCATGGTGAAGGTCTTGCCCGAGCCGGTGACGCCCAGCAGCACCTGGTCGCTCTCGCGGTCTTTGAGGCCCTGGACCAGCTCGGCGATGGCCGTCGGCTGGTCGCCGGCCGGTTCATAGTCGCTGACCAGCTTGAACTTGCGGCCGCCCTCCGACTTCTCAGGTCGCGACGGACGGTGCGGCTGCCACAGCATGGGCAGGGAGCCGTCAGCCTCCCTCTCCAGGGCGGCGTCGTAGAGGAACGGGGTCGAGGCGTCGGCGACGCCTGCGGGAGCGGCGCCGAGTTCGGTCGGTGGAGTGCGAGCCATGGGGACGAAAGTAGGGGCTGTGGACGGCCGCGGCTAGAGGGACTGCTGACAGCCGGTGTCAGCAACTGGCGGCAGATGGCGGCAGATGGGGGACCTCGTCCTTCGACAAGCTCAGGATGAGGGTTGGTTTTGCGGCGGTTGAACTCGAATTCCTCATCCTGAGCCTGTCGAAGGACGAGGAATTCGCTCCCGATCAAGCCATCCTAGAGCATCGCGCGGAAAAGTGGCCACCGGTTTTCCGCAAAAGCGATGCGAAAACAAAAGCCTAGAGCAAGCCGTGCGATTCCTATATCGCGCGGCTTGCTCTAGACCTTCGGCGGCGTCCTGACCTCTGGCCCTGCTGGTTCCGCCACGCGCCGCGCCGAGGTGATCGGCACGGGCGGGTCGAGGATCTGGCCCTTCATCACCGGATTGATCGCCTTGCCCGGGGTGGGCAGGGCCAGGATCGTCTTGACCACGTCCATGCCCTCGACCACCTGGCCGAAGGCGGCGAAGCCGGCATTGTCACCTTGGGTGGCCGGGTTGGCGTCGAGATAGGGCGCGTCGCCGATACAGATGAAGAAGTCCGAGGTGGCGGTGCCGGGGGCGTTGCGGGCGATCGACACCGTGCCGTCCAGGTGCTTGAGACCGGTCAGGGTGGTGGGCTCATGGGCGACCGGCGCCAGGGCCCCGACATTCTGCAGCCCGCCCTGGATCAGGCCGTAGTCCACCGCGCCGGGCGCGCGCGAGGCGCGGAAGAAGGTCGCCTTGTCATAGAGCTTGCGATCCACGTAGCGCAGGAAGTTGGCGCTGGTGATCGGGGCCTTGTCGACGTTCAGTTCGATGACGATCCGGCCCTGGGGGGTCTGCAACGCGACGCGGACCGGGGGCTTGGCGAGGGGCGCGGGCGGCGGCGCGGTCACCTGGGCGACGGCGGGAAAGGCGGCGAGCAGGCCAGCGGCGATCAGCAGCGCGCGGCGGTCGAGGCGGCGATGGGTCATGAGGCGAGACTAGCGGCGTGGAGGCGAGGCGCAAGGTCCTCCCCCTCGGCGAAAGTCGGAGAAGCCGACGGGGGAGTAACGGCTGGTGGTCATGACGCGGATCGACGGCCTTGGCTACCAAACCCCGATCTTCTCGGCCTCGTGGTGGCTGATCGGGTGGTGAGCCTTCCTGTGGTCTTCCTCGGCCAGGAAGCGCACGGCCTCGAGCGCCGCCATGCAGCCCATGCCAGCGGCGGTGACCGCCTGGCGGTAGACGTCGTCGGTGACGTCGCCGGCCGCGTAGACGCCGGCGATGGCGGTGGCGGTCGTGCCCGGCTTGACGGTCAGATAGCCACCCGCGTGGGTTTCCAGCTGGTCCTTGAAGAGTTCCGATGATGGGGCGTGGCCGATGGCGATGAACACGCCGTCGCAGTCGACCTGCTGGGTCTGGCCGGTCTTGACGTTCCTCAGCCGCACGCCCGTGACGCCCGGCGGATTGCTCTGGCCAAGCACCTCGTCGATGGCGCTGTCCCAGATCACCTCGATCTTGGGGTGGGCCAGCAGGCGCTCCTGCAGGATCATCTCGGCGCGCAGTTCGTCCTTGCGGTGGACCAGGGTGACCTTGCTTGCGAAGCTGGTGAGGAACAGGGCCTCTTCAACGGCGGTGTTGCCGCCGCCGACCACCAAGACCGCCTTGTTGCGATAGAAGAAGCCGTCGCAGGTGGCGCAAGCGCTGACCCCGAAGCCCTGATAGGCGGCCTCGCTCGGCAGGCCCAGCCACTTGGCCTGGGCGCCGGTGGCGATGATCACGGTCTCGGCGTACCAATCCTGGCCGCTGTCGGTGGTGATGTGGAACGGGCGCTTGGAGAGGTCGGCGCTCAGCACGATGTCGGCGACGAACTCCGTGCCCACATGCTCGGCCTGGGCCTTCATCTGGTCCATCAGCCACGGGCCCTGGATGACGTCGGCGAAGCCGGGATAGTTCTCGACATCGGTCGTGATGGTCAGTTGGCCGCCGGGCTGGATGCCGGCGATCAGCACGGGCTTCAGCAGCGCGCGAGCGGCATAGATGGCGGCGGTATAGCCGGCGGGGCCTGAGCCAATGATCAGGCAGCGGGTGTGGCGAGGTTCGAGCGTGGACATGGCGGCAGATATAGTATCGATTCCGTCCGCGCGCGATGGCGCGGCGAGCGGTTTGGGGCGTGCTTTTCGTCGCTGGGGTTTGGCGCTATATTGCGGGCATGGACCCGCTGTTGGAACGCATCACGATCGATCCGGGCAAGCTCGGCGGCCGACCCTGCCTGCGCGGGATGCGGATAGGCGTGCAGGACGTTCTGGAAATGCTGGCGGCGGGCATGACCGCGGCCGAGATCTTGACGGAATATCCGTATCTGGAAGCCGATGACATAACGGCCGCGCTGGCCTACATGACCGACCGCTAGCCTAGCGCGTAGTAACGCCTCATCGGCTTGGGTGGCTTTTGGCCTTTGCTCGCGGCGTGCGCGATCCAATCAATGATGGCTTCTTGCGCGTTGCTAAAAGCCTCCGCCTCGGTCTCGCCGTCAGACATGCAACCGGGCAGTTCAGGGACCACCGCCAAGAACCCGCCGCCATCTTCCAAGGAGAGCGGCTCAATGTTGATCCTGTAGTCGCTACTAGACATCATTCGCGGGCCCCTTGGGCCCCTCAATATAGGCCACAAAAGCCCGAATGTACACGGGCTTGATCGGGCGGCGCGCGGGAACGCATGGGCCTCCAAAGCCCGATGGATGCGATACAGTGTAGTGCGACCCTCCGCCCGACGGTGGCTTACAGATCAGGCCAAAGTGACGGCAGACCACCTCGATGTCGGCGATGCGCCAGTCTCCCTTTGGGTTACGCTTCATCTTCTCAAAGAGCTTTTGCGCTTGTGACAAAGGGCGCCCCAGGGGTTCGGTCAACCTGATCACATAGAGGTTCACTGAACAATTCCTCTTTGTTCCGGAAGCGGTATTGACGCCTCGTCCACGATTTCACGGTTAATCTACAGAAACCCGTACACAGAGCCTGCGCCCATGACCGCCCCCTTCATCGAGATCGCCGGCCGCAGGATCGGCGCCGACCACGCGCCCTATCTGATCTGTGAGCTGTCCGGCAACCACAACGGCTCCCTCGACCGCGCCTTGGCCATGGTCGACGCCGCCGCCGACACCGGCTGCGACGCCATCAAGCTGCAGACCTACACCGCAGACACCATCACGCTGGATGTCGACCGCCCCGAGTTCAAGATCCACGGCGGCCTGTGGGACGGGCGCAGCCTGCATGAGCTCTACCAGGAGGCCCAGACCCCCTATGAATGGCACGCGGCCCTGTTCGAGCGCGCCCGCCAGCGGGGCGTGACCCTGTTCTCCAGTCCGTTCGACGAGACCGCCGTCGATTTGCTAGCCGGGCTCGACGCCCCCGCCTACAAGATCGCCTCGTTCGAGGCCGTCGACCTGCCGCTGATCCGCTACGCCGCCAAGCAGGGCAAGCCGTTGATCATCTCGACCGGCATGGCCAATCTCGCGGAAATGCAGACCGCTCTCGACACCGCCCTGGACGCTGGCGCGGCGGGGGTGCTGCTGCTGCACTGCGTCTCCAGCTATCCGGCCCGCTTCGAAGACGCGAACTTGCGGACCATCATCGACATGGCCCAGCGCTTTGGTTGCCCGATAGGCCTGTCGGACCATACGCCGGGCACGGCGGCCTCGGTGGCGGCGGTTAGCCTCGGCGCCTGCGCCATCGAGAAGCACTTTACCCTGGCCCGGTCGGACGGCGGCCCCGACGCCGCCTTCAGCCTGGAGCCGGCCGAGTTTCGCGCCCTGGTCGATGACACCGCCAACGCCTGGAAGGCGCTGGGCGGGGTCAATTACGACCTGCTGGGCTCCGAACGGGGCAATCGTCAATTCCGCCGCTCGCTCTACGTGACCGCAGACGTCGCGGCCGGCGAGATGCTGACCAAGGCCAATGTCCGCTCGGTGCGGCCCGGCGAGGGCCTGCCCCCGGCCGACTATGAGGCGGTGCTAGGCAGGCCGGCGACGAGGACCCTCAAGCGGGGCGAGCCGTTGGCATGGGACATGGTTGGCTAGAGCATTTTTCGAGCGAAGTGGTTCCGGTTCGCGTGAAGAAAAATGCGTCAAAACAAAAGATCAGAGCTCACGGCCTGACGCAGTCAGGTCGGGAAATGCCCTAGAGCTTTCCCTGTCCGATCAAGGCCAGGAAACGCTCGGCCACCCTGGCCGCGCCGCGTCCGTCGCAGACCGCCGCGCTGGCCGCCGACAGCGCGTCGCGCAGGACGGGCTCGTCGATCAGCCGACCCAGCGCGGCGGAGAACGTCGCGTCGAAGTCCAGCGCGGCCGCTTCTAGGCCCATGATCGCGCCGGCCTCGGCCAGGGCCCGCGCCGCCGGCCGTTGGTTGTCGGCCAGGATCAGCGACAGGGTCGGCAGGGCCAGCACGCAGCGCTCCCAGGTGCTGGACCCACTGGCCCCGACGGCCAGGTCGGCCTCCAGGGTCAGGCGCGGCATGTCCTGGGTGTCGACGTGAAGGACCAGGCGCGGCTCGGCCTGGGCCCGTTCGCGCAGACGCGGCAGGCTGGGGGCGGCGGCGCCCACCACCACGTCCAGCGCAGCGGCGCCGGTCGCGGGCAGCATCAGCTCCACGACCCGGCCAGTGATCCCGCCGACATCGGTCAGGCCCAGCGACACCAGAATCCGGCGCACCGGCAGGGCCTTGGCCCGCCGCGCCAAGGCTTCCTTGCGTAGGGCGGCGAAGGCGGGGCGGACGGGGGCGTAGTGCGGCCCCAGCAGCAGCTCGGCGCGGCGCGGGACCAAGCCGTCATAGTCCTCGGCGCGGCGAGCGGGGCCTGAGTCCAGCACGAGGTCGGCGGCCAGCAAGCGGTCGGCCAGGTCATCGATGACGAGGGTGGGGCGGCCACCTCCATTCCCCTCGTCCCGACCTTCGCCGGGATGAGGGGAGTTCTGAGGGGCGTCGGAGATGCGACGATGGTCGTCGGCCGACAGGCCGTAGTGGTCGATGACGATCGCGTCGTAGTTTCGCGCGATGTCCGCCGCACACGTCACCAACGCGGGCTCGGTGATTTCATAGGTCTCGACATGCGAGACCTCGCCGCCGAAAGCGTCGAGCATCGCCTTGCCCGCCGGGTTCACGATGAAGAGACACCTCGCCCCCTCAGCCTCCAGCGCGCGCGCCAGGGTCAGGCTCCGCATCACGTGACCGCCGCCGACCGTCGGCCCGGCGTCGACCACGAAGAGGATGCTCGGCGCGCTCATAGCCGCCGGGCCCCACCGAACGTCGCCAGGTCTTCCCGACTGGCGAGGAAGGCCCGGACGTCGGCCGAGGTGAAGGCGCGATTGCTCGGATAAAGCGCGTCATAGACAGCCGCCACGAAGGCGTAGTCGGCCGGTCCCTCGACCGCCCAGCGCACCGCGCCCTGATCCGGCTCCGCCAGCAGGGCCATCGAGCTCCAGCGGTCGGGCGTGGGGGGCGCCTCGCTCGCGCGGGGCAGGGCCGTCGCGCCTTCGCCCGCCATCCGGCGCAGGCCGGCGGCGGTGATCACCTCCACGCCCTGGCCGACGGGGTAGGCCGCGCCGGGCGAGCGGTTACTGGTGTGGTCGGCATGCGAGGTCAGGTGAAGGTCGATGGCGGCGTCGATGATCTCGGGATCGATCAGGGGCGCGCCGTCCTCCAGCAGCACCACGTGATCGGCGGGGTAGGCGCTCAACGCCCCGGCCAGTCGGGCCAACTGGTCGTTGGCCGGGCCGCGATGCACGAGGGTCGCCTCGCGGCGCACGGCGGTCTCGATCGCGTCATCTTCGGCGGAAAGCGTGGTGACCACCACCAGAGTGTCGATCCGCCGGGCCCGCGCCGCCCGCTCGATCTGCCGGGCGATCATCGGCGCCCGGGCCAACGGCATCAGGACACCGCCCGGCAGGGTCGCTGAACCCATGCGGGCCTGGAGGATGGCGAGAATCAGCGGGGGCCGAACTTGCTCACGGCCCAGGCGGCGAACAAGGTGAGGGCGGCAGCGGCCGCAAAGATCAGAATGACTTGGATAGACGGATCCATTCAGTCCTCCACACGGGCCAAAACATAGTGCAGAAAGCCTTGCAAAACCAGAAAAAAGGCCAGGGCTCCAACCACCAGACCCATGTTCAAGCGACCCGAGGTGAGGGGCTGAACGACCGCAGAAATCACCAAAGCGACGGCCAAGGCGTTCAGCGTGGTCGCGATGGCCTTTCGCCGCTCGTTTCTGCCGGCCTTGCCGAAGCTCGGGACTGAATGCCGTTCGCTGCCCATGGCGGCGAACATAGCAAGAACAATCCTGCCGCGCAATAGGCCTGCCAACTCGCCCTATGCGTCGGACGCCGCTTTCACTCCGCGCCCATTCATTCGCGCCACGACCTCAGCCGCCGCCCGTCCCGTCTCATCGACGGGGTCGTAGGTCCAGCCGTGGAAGGCCCCGCCATAGGGCCGGGCCGCGCCCTGGCGCTCGAGTTCCTGGTGGAACAGCCGGAATTTCAGGCTGTGGCCGTCCATCTTCAGGATGAACACCGGCTTGCCCGTCGAGGCCGCCTCGGTGGCCATGTTGGTCGAGTCCTCGGTGACCAGGATATAGTCGGCCGCCGCCAGGAAGGCGAAATAGGGGTTCTCGCCCTGGCCGTTCCAGATCATTCCCGGCAGATGCCGCAGGCGGGCCTCCAGCAGGGCGCGGGCCGGCTCGGGCGTACGGCGCGAGAAGGTCATCAGCAGCGACCCGCCCTCCTGCTCCAGCGGCAGCTGGATCTGGTGAGCCATCTCGGCCGCGCGTTCGACGCTCAGGTCGAAGGCCCGCGACTTGCCGCCCAGCAGCACCGCGACGCGCGGATGGGGCAGGGCGTCGATCTGGTCCTTGAATCTTTCGTATTCGCTGTCCAGCCGCTGGCTGGTGACCCGATGCGGCGAGCCGGTGATGGCCAGCACATTGTCGCCCGCGAGGCGATCGTGCTTGGGCGGGATCACCAGGTCGAACATGTTGGCCGGCACGCGCGGATCCTGAATCTGCACGACATAGGTCTTGCCGGCCGACCAGCGCTTGGCGCGGATCGACAGCGGCAGGGTGGCGCGGCCGGCGGCGATCCACAGGTCGGGCCAGGGGGCGACGATCTCGCTCTCGGGGGTCAGCCAGCGACGCGGCAGCCAGTTGGCCCACCAGGGCAGGCGGCCGATCCGGCCATTCCAGCCGACGCGCTTGACCACGATGACAGCGGGCGTCTGGCGCGCCACGGCCTCGGCCAGCCCCACGGCCTGGGCCTCAATGCCGGCCCGGCCGTCCGAGATCGCCCAGATGACGATCGGCGGCTTGGCGGGGACTTCGGGCGCGACCGGCGCGGCGACCAGCTTGGGCGAGGCCTTGCGGCGTGGCTTGGCTTGGCTGTCCGCTGTCGAGGCGGCAACCTTCATGGGCTGGGCTTCAACCTCCACCGACCCCGGACGGGAGCGCGGTTGGGCCTTGGCGCGAGGCTTGAGGGGCGGGGGCGACAGGCCGGCGTCGGCCGGCGAGCCCGCCTTCGGCTTGCGCGCGGCCTTCGGCTTGGCCGTGAGGTCTGGCTTGTTGTTTTCAACCACGTCGGCGATCCCGGCCATAGCGAAGCGACACGCCAACGCAATCAAGCGTCAGCGTGTCGAAGGACATGACCCTGGAATGGGGCTTAAGCTAGACCCACTCGACCTTGAGGATCTCGTAGGCCTTCACGCCGCCGGGCGTATAGACCTCGACCACCTCGCCGACTTCCTTGCCGATCATGGCGCGCGACAGCGGCGAGCTCAGCGAGATGCGGCCTGACTTCACGTCGGCTTCATGCTCGCCGACGATCTGGTAGCGGGCCTCTTCCTCGGTGTCCTCGTCGACGACGCTGACCGTCGCGCCAAACTTGACCTGCTTGCCCGACAGTTTCGACACGTCGATGATCTGGGCCCGCGCGATCTTGTCCTCGATCTCGGCGATGCGGCCCTCGATCCAGCCCTGACGTTCCTTCGCCGCGTGATATTCCGCGTTTTCCGACAAGTCGCCATGTTCGCGCGCCTCGGAAATCGCGGCGATCACCGCCGGCCGTTCGATCGTCTTCAAACGCTTCAGTTCTTCGTCGAGGGTTTGGTAACCCCCGGCGGTCATCGGCACTTTTTCCATTGCGGATTTTAGCTCGGTTCGCCCTAGGGGAGGAAGTCCGTCCCGGACGCTGGCGCGCACGACCGGGGGCTGAGAGGATAAGAGGCACGTTTCCGTAACGCAAGAGGCGGTGGTCAAGCTCTACGAAGCGTAATCGTAGGGCCCGCCCCGTTCGAGCGCCGTGCGATAAGCCGGACGGGCATGGATTTGTTCCAGAAAAGCTTTGACCCTCGGGCGCGAGGCCGCGCCGGCCCGAGCCACGGCGGCTTCCAGGGGGAAGCTCATGGCCACGTCGGCGGCGGTGAAGGCCTGGCCGGCGAACCATTCGCTCTTGGACAGCTCGGCGTCCCAGTAGTCGATGTGGGTCTTCAGTTGCGGGTCGATGAAGCCGCTCTGGGCCTTGGCGGCAACGGCCTTGACCAAGCCTCTCAGCAGGCCGGGCGCGCGAGCGGGCAGGGCGGTGAACACCAGCTTCAGCAGCAGCGGCGTCATGGCCGAACCCTCGGCATAGTGCAGCCAGTAGGTATAGCGCAGGCGCTCGGGCGTGCCGGCCGGCGGGATCAACCGGCCCTGGCCGTAGGTGTCGATGATGTATTCGACGATCGCGCCGGTCTCGGCGATGGTCTTGTCGCCGTCGGTGATCACCGGCGACTTGCCTAGTGGATGGATGGCCAGCAACTCGGGGGGCGCCAGCATGGTCTGGGCGTTGCGCTCATACCGCTTCACCTCATAAGGCAGGCCCAATTCCTCCAGCAGCCACAAAACCCGTTGGCTACGGGAATTGTTCAGGTGGTGGACGGTGATCATGGGCTCTGCTTTCGCTGACGCTGCTGGCGTCAGCAAACCGCCGTACCTCCAGTCAGTCAAGCCAGGTCAAAGCGGCGGCGCCCAGTCTGAGCCGCGCACGACGCCGATCATGCCGAGATAGGCGGTGGCCGGGGCCTTGGGATCGTCGGGGACGAAGTTCTGGCCCACCGTGGTCTGGACGCGCGCGAAGTCCGGACCGGAGGCGTAGGGTGAGCCCGGTGCGGCGAGATTGAACACGGTCAGGCTATTGGGTGTGGTGGCCGCGCGCAGGTCGGCCGAGCCGTCCATCTTGATCATCGGGCCGTCGGTGTTGAACTGGGTCATCCGCATCATCTTCACGCCCTCCGGTGTTGGCGCGGGAATGAGCACGGTGCTGTCGAGCAGGACCAGGGCGATGCCGACCATCGACTGGGCGGCCGGCAGCTTGGACTGGCGCACCCGGGTGGCGAAGGGCGCATTGCCGTTCACCGAGGACTGCAGCACGTGGAACACGCCCCACAGTCCATAGGCCGGCCGGTCGCCCAGGGCGCCCGAGGTCACGAGATGTTCGTAGCCGGCGAAGATGATGCTCTCGCGGTTCCCGGCGGCCCGCTGGGTCAGGCCGACCCGCAGCGCGGCGCGGGTGATCGGGTCGCCGCCGTTGGACGCGGCCAGCCAGGTCAGGGCCAGGTCCGCCTTGGCCTTTTCGGTGGGAGCGGCCTCCAGCGCCTTGGCGTCGGGCGCCGCGCCGGCTGCGGTCAGCCAGTCGATCAGCAGCGGCCAGTACTGGATGGCGTCGATCCCCCAGAAGCGGATCCGCTTGCCGGCCGGCAGGGCCTGGTTCAGCGCGCGAACTTTCCGGACCTTGTCCTTGAACAGCGTGTTGCCCCACTGGGCGGCGTGGTCCCAATGGGCGAACACGCGGTCCAGGTCGGCCTCGTCGCCGGTGGTCAGGTAGCGGTTGAAGCGCTCGGCCTGGACCGGATCGATCTCGGCCAGATAGTCGCGCAGGCCGACCCTGCGATTGAGCTCGGTGAGGAGTTGCAGGTCCAGCGCCTGGGGCGCTGCCGAGCCGTGGCTCTCGCCCACCAGGAACAGGCGGGCACGATAGGCCGCGTTGGGCAGGCGAAGGGTGAAGGGGCCGGTGACCGGCCCCGAGACGACCACGTGGGCTTTCAGATAGTTGACCTTGGCCGGATCGACCACCTCGACGAGCGCCTCGGCCGGCAGGGCCGGCGGTATCTGGGCGCGGGCCGCGATGGGGACGAGAGAGAGGATCAGGGCGGTGATGAAATGCCGCATGGGCCTTACACGCATGGACGTGGCGGGTCGTTCAACGGTCGGCGCGCTTGATCGTCAGCAGGATGATCAGGGTGACCCCTTGCAGGAAGAGGATCAGCGCCAGCCAGGCGCCGAATGGCTGCTTTTTTGTCTTGTGGCGGAACACCGGCCGGGCCGGCAGGGCGCCGGGCCGCCGACCAGGGCCACCAGGGCCATCAGGGCGTGCTCCGGCATGCGCGATCGTCCGTCGATGCCGCCAGGTAGCGTCTTCCGCGCGGGTCTCACTCCCCGCGCTGCTCCCGCTTCGTCGCCCGGTAGGTCTGCTGCAGGGCCGCCAGGCGGCGGCGCTCGGTGTCCTTGATCACGCGGTCGGCCTTGTCCTCCACCGCTGCGAGTTCCAGGCCCAGCTTCTGGAAGTGGGCCCAGCGGGCGGGGTCGAGCGCGCCGCTGGCCAATGCGTCACGCACCGCGCAGCCCGGCTCCCGCACGTGGCCGCAGTTCCTGAAACGGCAATTTCCCGCCAGACTCTCGATGTCCTCGAAGACCATGCTGAGGCCCTCATCGGCGTCGATCAAGCCCACCTCGCGGATGCCGGGGGTGTCGAGGATCAAACCGCCGCCCGGCAGCACGACCAACTGGCGATGGCTGGTGGTGTGGCGACCCTGGTCGTCGGACTCGCGGATTTCCTGGGTCGCCATCCGGTCCTCGCCCAGAAAGGCGTTGACCAGGGTGGACTTGCCGACCCCGGACGAGCCGATGAGCACGCAGGTCTCGCCCGGCGCCACCTGGGCCAGGAGTGCGTCGAGGCCCAGGCCTTGCCGGGCCGACACCGTCAGCACCTGGCAGCCCGCCGCCAGGGCTGCGACCTGCGCGGCCTGGCCCTGCGGGTCGTCGGAGAGATCGGACTTGGTCAGCACCACCACGGGCCGCGCGCCGCTTTGCCAAGCGGCGGCGAGGTAGCGCTCGATCCGCCGGGGATTGAGGTCGGCGTTCAGCGAGGTGACGACGAAGGCGACGTCGATATTGGCGGCGATGACCTGCAGCGTCTGAACGCTATCGGCCGCTCGTCGGACGAAAACGGTGCGGCGCGGCAGGATGGCGTGGATCGTGGCGGTGCGCTCGGCCAGGTTCGGCGACAGCGCCACCCAGTCTCCGACGGCGGGATGCCCCAGCTCCCGCGCCTCGTGCAGCAGGCGGCCGGACGGCTTGGCGCGAAGCTCGCCCTCATCGGTCGCCACCCCATAGCCGTCACGTTGCTGGACGACGACACGTCCGGGGACATGCCCCTCGCTCGCGTGCGGTTCAAAGGCCCGCCGCAGGGGATCGGACCAGCCATAGTGCTCGATCAAGGCGAGGGGCCTTTCCAGTGATGAGGCAGTCTAGCACCGACGGGGACGTGTTGGGGACACACACTCATCCCACGACTTTGGCCGGGCCCGCAAAAGCCATGGCGTGAGCGTGCGTCCCCGTCCGTGGCGCAGTCGTTTCTGGCCTCACATTCGCGCCGGTCGCCCTTGAGCTTGTCAGCGTCCAGGGGAGCATCCGGTCGCGGACATGCCCATGGGCATATCCGCGCCTCCACCCAGGCGCTGTGGATAACTTCTACTGGTAGCTCTGCAGCGGGCGCACTTCCAGCGTCTCGGCGGGGGCCGACGAGATCGCCTGGGCCGCCGCCAGGGCGCCGGCCGAGGTGGTGTAATAGGGCACCTTCATCATCAGGGCCGTGCGGCGGATCTCGAAACTGTCTTCCAGGGCCTGCTTGCCCTCGGTGGTGTTGAACACCAGCTGCACGCCGCTGTTCTTCATCACGTCGACGATGTGCGGACGGCCTTCCAGCACCTTCTTGACCAGCTCGACCTCGATGCCCTGTTCGGCCAGATAGCCGCGTGTGCCGACCGTGGAGAGCACCTTGAAGCCCGCCGCCTGCAGCAGGCGCACCGGCTCGACGATCCACGGGCGGTCGCTTTCCTTGACCGAGACAAAGGCCGTGCCAGAGGTCGGCAGGCTGACGCCGCCGCCCAGCTGGCTCTTGGCGAAGGCGCGGGCGAAGGCCGGGGCCAGGCTGTCCTCGCCCTCGCGGATCCAGTCCAGCCCCATGACCTCGCCGGTCGAGCGCATTTCCGGGCCCAGGATGGTGTCGACCCCGGCGAAGCGGGCGAACGGGAAGACCGCTTCCTTGACGGCGATATGGTCGTACGGCTTGTCGACCAAACCAAAGCTGGCCAGCGTCTCGCCGGCCATGATCTTGGCGGCGATGGCGGCCACCGGCTGGCCGATGGTCTTGGCCACGAACGGCACGGTGCGCGAGGCGCGCGGGTTCACTTCCAGCACATAGATGCGGGGTTCGGCCGAGTGCGGCTCCTCGATGGCGAACTGCACGTTCATCAGGCCGCGCACATTGAGGGCCAGGGCCATCTTCACGGTCTGGCGCTTCAGCTCTTCCACCGTAGCGGCGCTCAGCGAGAAGGGCGGCATCGAGCAGGCGCTGTCGCCGGAATGGACGCCGGCTTCCTCGATATGCTCCAGCACGCCGGCCACGAACACGTCGGTCCCGTCGCACAGGGCGTCGACGTCCACCTCGGTGGCGCGGCTCAGATAGTGGTCCAGCAGGATTGGGTGCTCGAACGAGATCTCGCCGGTATTGGCGATGTAGCGTTCCAGGTGCTCGTGGTCGCGGATGATCTCCATGCCCCGGCCGCCCAGCACGTAGGAGGGGCGCATGACGAACGGGAAGCCGATCTGGTCGCCGGCGCTGCGGGCCTCGTCCCAGGTGCGGGCGATGGCGTTTTCGGGCTGGGCGATGTCCAGGCCGTTCAGCAGTTGCTGGAAGCGCTCGCGGTCCTCGGCCAGGTCAATGGCGTCGGGGCTGGTGCCCAGGATCGGAATGCCGGCGTCCTGCAGGGCCTGGGCCAGCTTCAGCGGTGTCTGGCCGCCAAACTGGACGATGACGCCGGCCAGCGTGCCGTTGGACTTCTCGACATCCAGCAGTTCCAGCACGTCCTCGGCCGTCAGCGGCTCGAAATACAGGCGGTCGGAGGTGTCGTAGTCGGTCGAGACGGTCTCGGGGTTGCAGTTGACCATGATCGACTCGACGCCAATCTGGTCCAAAGCAAACGCGGCGTGGCAGCAGCAATAGTCGAACTCGATGCCCTGGCCGATGCGGTTGGGACCGCCGCCCAGGATCACCGCCTTCTTGCGATCGGTGGGCGCGCTCTCGCACTCGGGAACCTGGCCCAAGGCGCCGGTCTCGTAGGTCGAATACATATAGGGCGTGGTGGCCGCGAACTCGCCGGCGCAGCTGTCGATGCGCTTATAGACCGGGCGGACGTTCAGGGCATGGCGGGCGGCGCGGACGGCGGTCTCGGTCGAGCCGGCCAGCTTGGCCAGGCGGGCGTCGGAAAAGCCTTGGGCCTTCAGGGCGCGGAAGGCGTGGGCTTCGGTCGGCAGGCCGCCGGCACGAATCCAGCCCTCCTGGCGGATCAGCTCGGCGATCTGGCGCAGGAACCACGGTTCGTAGGAACAGGCGGCGTTGACCTCTTCCACGCTCAAACCGTGGCGGAAGGCCTGGGCGATAACGCGCAGGCGATCGGGCGTGGGGGTGCCCAGGGCACGGATCACCGCAGCCCGCCCGGTGTCGGGATCGTCGGCGCCGGCGATGTCAATCTCGTCGAAGCCGTTGAGGCCCGTTTCGAGCCCGCGCAGGGCCTTCTGGACACTTTCCTTGAAGGTCCGGCCAATGGCCATCACCTCGCCGACCGACTTCATGGCGGTGGTCAGCAGGGGCTCCGAACCGGGATACTTCTCGAAGGCGAAGCGCGGGATCTTGGTGACAACATAGTCGATCGACGGCTCGAACGAGGCCGGGGTCGCGCCGCCGGTGATGTCGTTCATCAGCTCGTCGAGCGTGTAGCCCACGGCCAGGCGGGCGGCGACCTTGGCGATCGGGAAGCCAGTGGCCTTGGAGGCGAGCGCGGACGAGCGCGACACCCTTGGGTTCATCTCGATCACCAGCATCCGGCCATCGGCCGGATTGACCGCGAACTGCACGTTGGAGCCGCCGGTCTCGACGCCGATCTCGCGCAGCACGGCGATGCTGGCGGCCCGCATCCACTGATATTCCTTGTCGGTCAGGGTCAGGGCCGGGGCGACGGTGATCGAGTCGCCGGTGTGGACGCCCATCGGGTCGATGTTCTCGATCGAGCAGACGATGATGCAGTTGTCCGCCTTGTCGCGGACCACCTCCATCTCGTACTCCTTCCAGCCGAGCACGCTCTCTTCGATCAGCACCTCGGTGGTCGGCGACAGGTCCAGGCCTCGCAGCACGATCTCCTCGAATTCCTCGAGATTATAGGCGATGCCGCCGCCGGTGCCGGCCAGGGTGTAGCTGGGGCGGATGATGGCCGGCAGGCCCACGAACTCCAGGCCGATCCGGGCCTCGTCCATGTTGTGGGCGGCCTTGGACTTGGGGCTTTCCAGGCCCAGCTTGTCCATGGCGTCGCGGAACTTCTGGCGGTCCTCGGCCTTGTCGATGACCTCGGCCTTGGCGCCGATCATCTCGACGCCGTACTTGGCCAGGGCGCCACTGGCCTCGAGGGCCAGGGCGGTGTTCAGCGCCGTCTGGCCGCCCATGGTGGGCAGCAGGGCGTCTGGCCGCTCCTTGGCGATGATCTTCTCGACCATGTCCGGGGTGATCGGCTCGATATAGGTCGCGTCGGCCACGTCGGGATCGGTCATGATCGTGGCGGGGTTCGAGTTGACCAGGATGATCCGGTAGCCCTCGGCCCGCAGCGCCTTGCACGCCTGGACGCCCGAATAGTCGAACTCGCACGCCTGGCCGATGACGATCGGGCCCGCGCCGATGATCAGGATAGAGGAGATGTCTGTGCGTTTGGGCATGGGAAAAACTCGCGCGTAGACACGGTCGCGCACATCCGCGCGCCCGCTGCCGACCATCTTGCAGGTTAAGCCGCCCGTTTAGAGACGGAGTCGGGTCGGCGCAACCCCGAACCGGGATGACAGGTTTTGGATCGCGCCCCGTCCTTCTTCCCGCTAAACCCGCGCCATGTTGCGCCTTTCCGAACTAAAACTGCCGCTGGGCCATGATCCGCTGGCCCTGGGGCCGGCGATCGAAGCGCGGCTGGACCTGGCGCCCGGCGACTTGCTGGACTTCGCCATCGCCAAGCGGTCGCACGACGCGCGTCGCAAGGCGGCGATCCTGATGATCTATTCGGTCGACGTGACCTTGCGTGACGAGGCCGCCGTGCTGGCCCGGTTAGCCGGCGACTCCCACGTGCGGCCGACGCCCGACACCGAATACCGCTTCACGGCCCAGGCGCCGGAGGGCTTCAACGGCCCGCGTCCAGTGGTGATCGGGGCGGGGCCCTGCGGCCTGTTCGCAGGGCTGATCCTGGCCCAGATGGGCTTTCGGCCAATCATCCTTGATCGCGGCAAGGCGGTGCGCGAGCGGACCAAGGACACCTGGGCCCTGTGGCGGCGGGGCGAGCTGGACCCGGAGTCCAATGTCCAGTTCGGCGAGGGCGGGGCGGGCACCTTCTCGGACGGCAAGCTCTATAGCCAGATCAAGGATCGCCGCCACCTGGGTCGCAAGGTGCTGGAGGAATTCGTCAAGGCCGGCGCGCCCGAGGAAATCCTCACCGAGGCTCATCCCCACATCGGCACCTTTCGCTTGGTGACCATGGTGGAGTCCATGCGCCAGACCATCGAGGCCCTGGGCGGCGAATACCGCTGGGGCAGTCGGGTTGACGGCTTCGACGTCGAGACCGCCGCCGACGGCTCGCGCAGGCTGAAGGGCCTGCAGCTCTCCACAGGCGACTATCTGGCCGCCGAGCGGGTGGTGCTGGCCATCGGCCATAGCGCCCGCGACACCTTCCAGGTCCTGTACGACCAGGGCGTCCATATCGAGGCCAAGCCGTTCTCGATCGGCGTGCGGATCGAGCACCCGCAGTCGTGGATGGACCGGGCGCGGTTTGGAACCCATGCCGGGCACCCGGACCTCGGCGCGGCCGACTACAGCCTGGCCCACCATTGCGCCAACGGACGCACGGTCTACAGCTTTTGCATGTGTCCGGGCGGCACGGTGGTGGCGGCGACCTCGGAGCCCGGCCGGGTGGTGACCAACGGCATGAGCCAATATTCGCGCAACGAGCGCAACGCCAATTCCGGCTTCGTGGTCGGCATCGACCCGGAGCGCGACTATCCCGGCCACCCGCTGGCCGGGGTCGAATTCCAGCGGAAATGGGAGAGCCTGGCCTACACCGCCGGCGGCTCGACCTACGCCGCCCCGGCCCAGAAGGTCGGCGACTTTCTGGCGGGCCGGGCCTCGTCCGACCTGGGCGACGTAGCGGCGTCCTACAAGCCGGGCGTGACCATGACCGACCTGGCCGCCTGCCTGCCGCCCTTCGCGGTCGAGGCCATGCGCGAGGCCTTGCCGGTGTTCGGCCGCCAGATCGCCGGCTACGACCATCCCGACGTGCTGCTGACCGGGGTCGAGACCCGCACCTCCTCGCCGATCCGCATCACCCGGGGCGAGGATTTCCAGAGCCTCAACACCGCCGGACTCTATCCGGCCGGCGAGGGGGCGGGCTACGCCGGCGGCATCCTCTCGGCGGCGGTCGATGGCATCAAGGTCGCCGAGGCGGTGGCGGCGGCTTACGGGCCCCCAAATCCGCTCACCGCCCCCCGCTGATCACGGGCGCCGCGGGGACGGCGGCGGGGACGGCCGGCGTTTCCTCCGGGCTATCGGCAAGGGCCCAGGCCCAGCCGGCCTCGGCGCGCTCCACGCCCAGCTGAAAGAGGGCGTTGCGGTTGTTGGCGGCGAAATCCAGGCCCGAGGTGTCAACGTCGGCGGTATCGGGAATGGCGCTGTAGAACAGCTGGCCGCCGTTGCGACGGGCGAAGCTGCTGCCGGCCGCCAGGTGGGTGCGCATCAGGGCCTTGCTCATGGCGTCCCACGACCGTCCGACGATCGACAGGGCGCCGCCCTTGGTGAAGCCGAACGTGCCGCCGACCTTGCCATTGACGATCACCTACAACCGTCCCGGCCGCGCCATGCCCTTCTCGGCGGTCCATAACAGCAGGGATTCCGGGGCGACGAAGAACGGGATGGTCACCCCGCCATCGACATGCATCTCCGACAGGTGTCGGCCCCCCTTCCCGCTATTGGGGCCGTCGATCTGGATCAGGGCGGGCGGGAAGACGCCGGTGATGCTGGTCGAGGCCACCAGCACGTCCTCGAACAGTTTGCGTGAGGCCGCGTCGCCTCGACTGGCGATGGCCCCCATGTCCCAAATCACCGTCTGCTCGGTGTCGAGATTGGTGGTGGCGATCAGCAGGCGGCGGCCACGCCTGTGCTCGACGGCGATGGCCCGAAGCATGTCGTCGGTGACATAGGAGACCACCAGCCGGTGCAGTTCGTCGGCGCCGTAGAAGCTGGGATGGAACAGCAGGCCCAGGCCGCGCGACTTGAGAATCTGGCCCGCTGCCTGGCCGGTATAGGCTTGGGTGAGCCGGTCGTCCCAACTGGGGCCGAGGAAGGCGAAGGGGGCGGTGAGGGCGCCGGTGCTGACCCCGGTGACGATATCGAACTCCGGACGCTCGCCGCGCTTGGTCCAACCCACCAGCACACCGGCGCCTTAAGCCCCGTTCGAGCCGCCGCCTGACAGCGCCAGCACGTCGAAGGTGCGCTGCTTGAGGGCGCGGCCGCGAGCCGGGGCGGCGAAGCGGATGGCCGCGTCGCTGTCGGTGGCGTTGAAGCGAATATCGGCCAGGCCCTGAGGCGGCGGGCCGGCCAGGTCGCTGGCATCGAAGGTGTCGCGCGACAGAGACCCGAAGGCGGTAAGCGCCGAGGCCAGACACAGCAGGATGAGGAGCCGAGAGGAGCGCATGGGCCGTGACCGCTGCCTCGGACTTTCAGGGTGTTACGACGCTGGACGCGGGGCGTCCATACGGCAATCGCCCAAGAAAAATGGGCCGGCGCGTGAGCGCCGACCCATTCCAAATCTCGTGAGCGTGAGGCGATTAAGCCTGCAGTTGGCCCGCCGACATCTTGCCCGAGCGGTTGTCGCGCTCGAGTTCGTAGGTGATCTTCTGACCTTCGTCCAGACCACGCAGACCGGCGCGTTCAACGGCCGAGATGTGCACGAAGACGTCAGCGCCGCCGTCGTCAGGTTGGATAAAGCCGAAGCCCTTGGTGCCGTTGAACCATTTCACGGTGCCGGTAGCCATAGTTCGTAGTCCTTGTAGTCAATATTCGTCGCCGGAGTCGTTCCGTTCGACGATCAAATTTCGTTGGGGATCGGTAGGCGCGTCCGGCGCTCTCACAAGGAGAGCATGGAAAAGCAGGCCGAACGGCAGCGAATTCGATAAGCCACCATGAAGCCCTGAGACGCGGACGGCAAGTGAATTCGTGACTCCACAGGAGTCCGAAATGAATCTCGTTGAATCCAAAATAGTTTTGGACCCCAAGCGTCGCCTTGAACGTTGATCTAAGTCTCTCGCGTCCGTGCGAGAATTTTATGATTTCAAGGAGTGTCCCATGACCCTGATCGAGCGGATCCCTCTGCTGAACGACCAGGAATTGGTCTCGCTTCTGGCCAATGCACGTCGCCTCGACATCGTCGGTACGCCGGCCCAGCGCCGCGGCGCGGCCGAAGTGTTGCCCGTGCTGGAACTGGAAGCCTCGAAGCGTCGTCAGGTCACCCTTGAAGCGGCGACCAAGAAGCGCTCGGCCACCACCGCCGCCAAGCGCAAGGCCGTGGCCGTCGAGGCCGCCGAAGCAGCCTAGGCTCCCAACCGAAATGACGCCTTGCATCCACTGTTCTTGAGAGTCACTCTCAACAATGGTGGAGCGCTTCGGAGGCGATCATGGTGTTTCGAACGGCCGGGGTAACGTGGCTGGCCTTGATGATGCAGGCGGAGCGCACCCGCGCGGGCGCCGCCCCCGACACCGAATGGCTGCTGCACGGCCCGACCGATCCCGACTTGGTCGAGGATGACGGTGGGGCGCTGCTGCTGGCGGCGGAATAATTCCTCCCCCTGTGGGGGAGGTGTCGCCGAAGGCGACGGAGGGGGGATGGATCGGCAGCTAGCCAAGTCCCTCGACGGCCCTGAAACTCCCCCCACCGACCGCTGCGCGATCGCCTCCCCCACAGGTTGAGGTCCGCCCTAGACCAGCGCCTTCCTTGCCGCTTCCCAATATTGAGCCCCGGTGATCAGCGTCACCACGGCGGCGACCCAGAGCAGGCCGTGGACACCCATGGCCGTGTAGCCGAACAGCACCTTGTCGTCGGGCAGGTTGAAGGCGCTCCATGAGACGATGACGATCTCGCCGGCGATGGCCACCAGTTGCAGCGTGGTCTTCCACTTGGCCAGCAAGGTGACCGGCAGCTTGATTCCCTTGCCAGCGCTCACTTCGCGCAGGGCGCTGACGGCGAATTCGCGAAACAGGATCAAGCCGGCCGGCAAGATGACCAGCGGATTGGGGCCCAGGGCCATCAGGCCCAGCAAGCCGCCGCAGACCAGGATCTTGTCGCCGATCGGATCAAGGATCGCGCCCCAGATGCTGACCGCGTCCAGCTTGCGGGCCAGCCAGCCGTCGAAGAAGTCGGTGATGGCGGCGATCACGAACGCCCAAAACGCCCAGCGCTGCAGTGAATATTGCTGAGCGGTGGTGAGGCTGTCGCCTACCCAAGGCAGGCCGCCGGCCGCCGCGGCCAGGGCCACGAACATGAACAGGGCGATGACCAGGCGCGCGGAGGTCAGGATGTTGGGCAGGTTCTTCATGGTGGCGTTCTAACGCATGAGCGAGCGGAAGGGCTATGGGGAGCCGATTGCGCGTTATGATAGCAGATGATATCATTCGTCATGGCTCAGCTCTTGGTTCGCGAAGTGCCCCGTGACGTCGTCGAAGCGCTCAAGCGCCGGGCGGCCCTGAACGGTCGCAGCGCCGAAGCCGAGCATCGCTTGATCCTGGAGGCCGCGCTCAAGGCCGGCCGCGCCGCGTTTCGCGAACGCGCCGCCAGCCTTCGTGAAAAGACCGTCGGACGCATCGCGGGAGAATCCGCTGACCTGATCCGTGCCGACCGCGACGCTCGATGACCCTGGTCATCGACGCCTCCGTGGCGCTGAAATGGGTTCTGGATGAGCCAGGTCAGTCCGCCGCCGACGCCTTGCTGGAAGAAGACCTGATCGCGCCGTCGCTCTGGCTTTTGGAGGCGGCGAGCGCCTTGTGGCGGCGCGCGAGGCGGGGCGAGCTCCAAGCCGAGGAGGCCGCCGAGCATCTATCGGAATTGTTCAACGCGCCGGTGACCGCGATCCCGATCGAGGAAGATTTGCAAGCCGCTGCGGTGCTGGCTCAACGTCTGGGCCATGCCGTCTACGACTGTCTCTACCTGGCCTTGGCCGTGCGCGAGCGGACGCGGGTCGTCACGGCGGACCGCCGTTTCTGGACGGTGGTTCAGAAGGTCCCTGACCTGGCGTCCTATGTGCGCCTCCTCGAAAACTAAACTATTTCGGCATGGCCATGCCGCGTTGCGACGACAGCGAAGGACAGATCCCGCCAAGGCTGCTCGAAAAGGCGCGGTTTGGGGCGGTTTCTACCCAATCAGTTGACCTTGCGTTCTTATCGCGCTTAGCCCTCGCCGGCATCTAGGGAGACCCCATGGACGAGACCCAGCCACCCGGCGCCAATTCCTCTCGCCGCGTGCTGACCGCCAGTCTGGTCGGCACGGCGGTGGAGTTCTACGACTTCTACATCTACGCCACAGCCGCCTCGCTGGTGTTCGGCTCGCTGTTCTTCCCGTCCAAGTCGGCCAGCCTGCAGCAGATGGCGGCCTTCGCCAGCCTGGGCGTGGCGTTCCTGGCCCGGCCGATCGGCGCGGCGGTGTTCGGCCATTTCGGCGACCGGGTGGGACGCAAGTCGACCCTGGTGGCGTCGCTGATGTTGATGGGTGGCTCGACCCTGGCCATCGCCTTCTTGCCCACCTACGCCATGGCCGGCTGGCTGGCGCCCGTCCTGCTATGCCTGCTGCGGTTCGGACAGGGCTTTGGCCTGGGCGGCGAGTGGGGCGGGGCGGCCTTGCTCGCGGTCGAAAACGCGCCTCCGGGCTGGAGGGCGCGGTTCGGCATGTTCCCGCAGCTGGGCGCGCCGGTCGGCTTCATCGCGGCCAACGGATTGTTCCTGATCCTGGGCGTCATCCTGACGCCGCAGCAGTTCATGGCCTGGGGTTGGCGCCTGCCGTTCCTGGGCAGCGCCGCCCTGGTCGGGGTGGGGCTGTGGGTGCGGCTGAAATTGACCGAGACCCCCGCCTTCGCCGCCGCCATCGCCCACGAGGCGCCGCCGGCCGTGCCGCTGGGCGAACTGCTGCGCGACCACTGGCGGGTCACCCTGTGCGGAACCCTAGCGGCCATCTGCTGCTTCGCCGTCTATTATCTGATGACCGCCTTCGCGCTCGGCTACGGCGTCAACACCCTGGGCTACAGCCGCACCGCCATGCTGAGCGTGCAACTGGGGGCCATCCTGTTCATGGCCGCTGGCATCGTCGCGGCCGGCTACTGGGCCGACGCCAGCAGTCCGCGCCGGGTGCTGATGGCCGGCTGCGCCATGACCGTGGGGGTCGGGGCCCTGCTGCCGGCGATGCTGGGCTCCGGTTCGCTGCTGGTGATCTTCGCCTTCCTGGCCCTGGGCCTGCTGGTCATGGGCTTCGTCTATGGCCCGCTGGGGGCCTTCCTGCCCGACCTGTTCCCGGCCCGAGTGCGCTACACCGGCGCCTCGGCGGCGTTCAACATTGGCGGCATTCTTGGCGGCGGTCTGGCCCCAATGATCGCCCAGGCCCTGGCCGAGCGAGGCGGGCTAGCGCCGGTGGGGCTGTACCTGGCCGTCGCGGCGGCGTTGAGCTTCGGCGGGCTATGGGCGCTGAGGCCGAAGGCGGCGTAGAAGTCCTCCCCCTGCGGGAGAGATGTCGGCGAGGCCGACTGAGGGGGGAGTGATCGGATGTTCGCCAAGCCGGCGATCGGCTCCAAAACTCCCCCCATCGATCGCTGCGCGATCGCCTCCCCCATAGGGGGAGGACTTAAACCTATAGCCCGCCGAGATAGTCCAGCTTGCCGAGCGGCACGCCCTTGTGGCGCAGGATGCCGTAGGCAGTGGTGACGTGGAAGAAAACGTTGGGCAGCACGAAGCCCAAGGCGAAGTTCGTTGCCGTGAACGGAAACTCGCCATTGGGGAGCTTGAGCACCACTTGCGTCCCCTCCTTGCCGTCCATGGCCTCGCGCGGGGTGTTTTCCAGGAAGGCGATGGTGGCGGCGATCCGGGCCTGGAGCTCGTCGAAGGTGGTCTCGGTGTCGGCCATGGCCAGGTTCTCGACGCCGCCGATGCGGACGACGCAGCCCTTGGCGCTGTCGCTGGCCCGCTGGATCTGGCTGGCCAGGGCGCCCATGTCGGGGAACAGGCGCGCCTCGATCAGGTCCTTGGGGTCCATACCCGTCTCCTTGGCGAAGGCCTCGCCCTTTTTCAGTATGGCCGAAAGGTTGCGCAGGGCGCGGACCAGCACGGGGACAGTCAGGTCATAGAGCGACGTGGACATGAGCAAGGCCTAAGCTTGGGTATGAGGATGGCTCATATGTGGGGACGCGGGGCGGGGAACCAAGCGGCGGGTGAGCCGCTAGCTCTTCCGGAAAAATGCGTGGATCCGCTCGGCCAACGGCAGGCTGACCCCGTCCACCTTCACCAAATCCTCGACCCCGGCCCGACCCACGCCCTTGGCCGAGCCGAACGCATGCAGCAGGGCCTTTTTGCGCCCCGGACCGACGCCCTCGATCTCGTCGAGGGGGTTCTTCTTCAGGTCCATCGAGCGCCGCGTGCGGTGGGCGCCGATCGCGAAGCGGTGGGCCTCGTCGCGCAGGCGCTGCAGGTAGTAGAGCACCGGCGACTTGGGCTCGAGCATGAACGGCGTCTTGTCGGGCATGAAGAACCGCTCCAGCCCGGCGTCGCGGTCGGGCCCCTTGGCGACGCCGACCACGGCGATGTCATCGACGCCCAGGTCGGCCATCACCTCGATCGCCGCGTCCAGCTGGCCCTTGCCGCCGTCGACCAAGACGAGGTCGGGCCGGGCCGAGCTGTCGCCCTCGTCCTCTTCCTTGATCAGGCGGGCGAAGCGACGCTTTAGCACCTCCTTCATCATGCCGTAGTCGTCGCCGGGGGTCAGCTCGGTGCTCTTGATGTTGAACTTGCGGTACTGGCCCTTCATGAAGCCTTCGGGCCCGGCCACGATCATGCCGCCCACGGCGTTGGTGCCCTGGATGTGGCTGTTGTCATAGACCTCGATCCGCTCGGGCGGACCGTCCAGGCCGAAGGCCTCGCAGACCCCGGCCAGCAGCTTGGTCTGGGCGCTGCCCTCGGCCATCTTCCGCCCCAGCGCTTCGCGCGCGTTGGTCAGGGCGTGTCCGACCAGGTCGGCCTTCTCGCCGCGCCTGGGAGTGGCGATCTCCACCTTGCGCCCGCTCTTCAGGCAGAAGGCCTCACTCAGCAGTTCGCGGTCGGCGGGCTCGAGGTTGGTCAGGATCAGGCGCGGGATCGGCTTGTCGTCGTAGAACTGGCCCAGGAAGGCGGTGAGGATGCGCTGGTCCTCGGTGGCGCTCTTTTCACCGTCTTCGGCGTCTTCCTCTTCTGCATTGCCGGTCACCCGCGGGAAATAGGCTCGGTTGCCCCAGTTCTGGCCGGCGCGGAAGAAGAACACCTGCACGCAGGCCTGGCCGCCCTCGACGTGCAGGGCCACGACGTCGGCCTCGTCCACGGTCTCGGGATTGATCTGGCTTTCGGCGGCCACCGCGGCCAAGGCCCGGATCCGGTCGCGCAGCCGGGCGGCGCGCTCGAATTCCATGTCCTCGGAGGCCTCTTCCATGGCCTTGGCCATGGTCGCCATTACCGCGCGAGACTTGCCGCGCAAGAACGCCTCGGCCTGGTCGACCAGGGCCTGGTAGTCGTCCTTGCCGACCAGTCCCGTACATGGCGCGGCGCAGCGCTTGATCTGATGCAACATGCAGGGCCGCGAGCGGGTCTCGTAGACACTGTCGCTGCATGAGCGCAGCAGGAAGGCCTTCTGCAGGGTGTTCAGCGTCCGGTTCACCGCCCACGCGCTGGCGAACGGCCCGAAATAGTCGCCCTTGATGGTGTGAGCCCCGCGATGCTTGCGCAACTGCGGCGCGTCATGATCGCGGCGGATCATGATCTCGGGAAAGCTCTTGTCGTCGCGCAGCAGCACGTTGAAGCGCGGCTTCAGCGACTTGATCAGGTTGATCTCGAGCAGCAGGGCGTCGGCCTCGCTGCGCGTGGTGACGAACACCATCGACCGCGTGGCGTCGACCATGTGGGCGATGCGGTTGGTGTGAAAGCGGCCCTGGGCGTACTGGATCACCCGCTTCTTCAGGCTCTTGGCCTTGCCGACATAGAGAACCTCGTCGTCCTCGCCGATCATCCGATACACCCCCGGCGCGTCGGGCAGGCGCGAGACCTCGTCCTTGATCAGGGCGGCGCCCTTCAGGGCGTTGGCGGGGGGAGGGGCGAAGGTGTCTTGGTCCACGGGGGACATATAGGTGAGTCTGGGGCAGTCAGCGACGTTCCAGGCTGTGGAAGACGCGGGCGATGGTGACGCGGTCCGCCAAGATGCCATACCGCAAGACAGAGCCGGCCAAGCCGAAGGGCACGATAAGCTCGCGCAAGTCTCCTCGCACGCTAAGGCCACGTTCCGGAAATTGATTCAGGCTCGCAATCGCAGCGACTATTGGTTTGGCTCGCGCGCTTCGCTGTATCGGGCGAACGTCCAGCCAACCAGCGCCGCAGATACTGGATATCTCGGCGAGCAGCCGCCGAAATCTCGACCTTCATCGACCGGCGGTTCTAGGACGAGGCTCAGGCGGCGGCAGTTCGTTGTCGGTGTCCCATGAAGCCACCCAACGCTCAACGTCTTCCAGAGGAATGCCGCCATCTCGCTCGGTTTCGTCAACAATGCGCTGAATTTCGTCCCAATGCGCCGCGCTGTCGTTAAATCCTCGATCCTGGCTACACATCAAATCAAGGCTTTCTACGGCCACGGCCTCAATACTTTGACCCGTCGCAGCGGCCCGAGCCTTCAGGCTCGCGGCAAGCGCCTCGTCAATCTTCAGGGTGATTTCGCCGTCGGCCATGGCGCGATCATCCGCCGATCGCGATTTGTCGTCAACGCGGCGGGGCGGTATGACGCCCCATGACCCTGCGCCCGCTCTTCGTCACCCACCTTTATGAGGGCAGCCTTGCCGCCGACAAGGGGTTCGACGCCTTCAACGCCGAGCTGGAAGACGCCTGCCGGGCGATTGCTTCCGAGGACCGGGCCGGCAAGGCCTGGGCCAAGGAAAAGGGCTATCCCGGCTACACCTCCTACGCCTCGCTGAATGACCTGCCGCAACGCGACAGCCTGTTCGCCGATCTCAAGAAGAAGCTCGACAAGCACGCCGTGGCGTTCGCCCGCGATCTGAACCTGGAGCTGGCCGGGGGGCGGCTGGTGATGGACAGCCTGTGGATCAATATCCTCAAGCCCGGCGGCGCCCATAGCAGCCACATCCATCCCCACAGCGTGCTGTCGGGCACGGTCTATGTGGCGACCCCGCCCGGCGCCTCGGCCCTGAAGCTGGAAGATCCGCGCCTGCCGCTGATGATGGCCGCGCCGACCCGCCAGGCCGACGCGCCGGAGGATCGCCAGACCTTCGTCTACGTCCAGCCCCAGCCGGGCGCGGTGCTGATGTGGGAAAGCTGGTTGCGCCACGAGGTGCCAGCCAACGCCGCCAAGCAAGAGCGGATCAGCATCAGCTTCAACTACGCTTGGAAGTAGTCGCGCGCTACGAGGCGGCGGAAGCGTAGTCCGGTTCCCCGGACGCTTCAGGCGGCTCGCCCATGTCGGTCGGCCGCGAGCGCCAGTGGCGGTCGAGGTTCCAGGACGCGATGGCCAGCCACAGCAGGCCCAGGAACGCGTGGGCGCGCTGCCAAAGGCCGACGTCCGAGCCGGTGCGCACGTTCCACACGCCGGTCAGCAGGGCCAGCACCAGCAGCAGGCCGAAGAACCAGCCCAGCGAGAAGTGGGCCAACCGGCGGTGCTGGGGCTTGCCCCACAGGGCCCAGGCGGTGAACAGCGGCGCGAACTGGATGGCCAGGCCCACGCCGCAGGCGCGGTGCATGGGATCGGGCCAGTGGAACAGGCCAGCAAACAGGGCGCCCAGGCCGGTCATCGCCACCCATAGCCCGGCGAAGGCCGAGACCTGGCGACGGCCGCCGGCGTCCTGCAGGGCGTGGGCGAAGCCGCCCCCCGCCGCCATGCCCGCCAGCCCAGCCACGACCATGCCCACATTGAAGATCGCCGGATTGGGCGCGGCCGGTCCGCCAAGCTCGCTGATGAACTGGGCCCCGGAATTGAAGCCCGGAAACAGCCGCTGGGCCAGCCAGACGTCGGCCACCATGACCGCCGGCGCGATCAGGCCGATCCTCAGCAGGCTTCCCACACTCAGCACGCGTCCCGTCTCCGGCTCATCCGCGGGTACAGATCGCGCCGCGGGCAGGCGGGGTCAAGGCGGCTGATGGGGTCAAGGCGAATGGGGACAGGCGCATGCGCCTGTCCCCAGCTGCGAGCGCGGCGCTACTTCTTGCCGAACAGGTTCCCGAAGAAGTCGCCCTTGTTCCAGGTCGGCCGGGCGGGCGCGTCGGCCAGTTCGCGGGCGATCTCGTAATTGACCAGGGCGAAGCGGGCGCCGGCCACATAGTCGATCGGCTGGCTCAGGTCGTCATTGGGCTTGTGATAGTGAGTGGCCAGGAAGTCCTTGAAGCCCTTCTCGCCGCCGTTCTTGAAACCGGTCATCAGGAACACCGACGGCACGCCCTGCTCGACGAAGCGGTAGTGATCGCTGCGGGTAAACAGGCCTTCCTCCGGCAGCGGATCGGCCGACAGGCCGATGCCGACGCGGCCGGCGGCGCGGGCCACGGCCGGGCCGATCGACGAGCGGTTGGCGCCAAAGGCGATGACGTCCTGGAAGTCGTACAGCAGAACCGGCATGTCCAGATTGACGTCGGCGGCGATGCCGGCCTTGGGCACGGTCGGGTTGTTGGCGAAATATTCCGAGCCGATCAGGCCCTTCTCCTCGGCGGTCACCACCAGCAACACGATCGAGCGCTTGGGCTTGGTCCTGGCCTCCTTGAAGCCGCGCGCCACCTCCAGCAGGGTGGCCACGCCCGAGGCGTTGTCGAGCGCGCCATTATTGATCTTGTCGGCCCCCTCGCCATGGATGCCCAGGTGGTCGAGGTGAGCGCTGAGGATGATGGTCTGGGCCTTCAGCGTCGGGTCCGTACCCTCGATCATGCCGACGACATTGCTGCTCTGACGCTTCTCGATCTCGGTTTTTAGAGCGACCGTCGCCTGGATTGGCAGGGCGAAACCCTTGACCAGGCCTTCGGGGGTCTCGGCGGTCGCCAGCACGGCGTCCAAGGCGACAGGCGCGCCGGCGAACAGCTTGGCCGCGCCCGCCAGGCTCAGATTGGCCAGGCTGGGGGCAGAGGCGCCGCGCACATAGGGAACATCCTGGGCGTCGCGCCAGGTCATCCGCCATTCCTGAAAGTTGGCCACGCCGCGCTGGAAGGGACGGCGCTTCTCACCGCCGGTGGTCGGCATGATCAGCACGCCGATCGCGCCGCGCTTGGCCGCCCCGGCCCGCTTGACGTTGGCGTTGCCGTAGTGGGCGCGTTCCTCGGTCTGGAAACCGCTGGGGGCGCCGCCCATCAGCACGACGATCTTGCCCTTGATGTCCAGCCCCGCATAGTCGTCGCGGCCGCGCTCGGGCGCGCTGATCCCATAGCCCACGAAGACCAGCGGCGCGGTCACCGACAGCTCGGCCTGGCGAGCCTGGGCCGACGGCAGATAATCCTCGGCGAACACCAGGGCGCCCGACTTGCCGTCGGCGCCGGTGAATGACACCCCGCCCTGCGAAGCGTTCCGATAGGCCGTCAGCGGCACGGGCTGCAGGTAGGAGCCATTCCCGCCCGCCGGCTTCACATGCATCAGGGCATATTGCGAGGCCACGTAGTTGGCGGCGATGTCGTAGCCCCGGGTGCCGGCCTCGCGGCCTTCCAGCAGGTCATCGGCCAGGAAGGTCATGTGCGCCCGGATGGCGTCGGCCGAAGGCGTGAAGCCGGGCTTGGCGGCGGCCTTCGCGGCGGTCGCCCTGCTAACGGGAGCAGCGAAAACGGGTTGGACGGTCAGCAGCAGGGCGACGCCGGCTAGGGCGGCGCGACGGGAGAACGGCATCAAGCAGGCTCCAAGGGCGGGGACGACCCGCGAAGGCGCGAACCTTGGCTACCGGCGCGCGGATTGTCGAGTTTTCCCAACCTGAACGGTTAAAATCTCTGAGAAACCGGCGTTGGGCAGGCCTCCTCATCGGGCCGCGCCCCTTAACCGTGTAATTTCACCCTCTTTGGTGAAGAGCGCTTAACCGGGCGGAGAGACACTGCGCGAGCAACTTGAGGGAAACGGTCCGTGCAGGTACTCGCCACCGCCGCCGCAGGCATGTTCGCCGCCGCCGATCGTCTCAGCGCCAGCGCCCAGCGCACGGCCGCCTCGAGCCTGGAAGGCAGCAAGGTCGATCTGGCGCACGAAGTCGTTGAACAGGTCTCGGCCAAGATCGACTTCAAGGCCAACGCCGCCGTCGCTAGAACCGCCAACGAGATGGCGGGCGCCCTCCTGGACATGAAGGTCTAGAGCATTTTTCGAGCGAAGTGGTTTCGGTTCGCGTGAAGAAAAATGCGTCAAAACAGAAGATTAGAGCTCACGGCCTGACGCAGTCAGGTCGGGAAATGCTCTAGGCTCGGGCGCGATCGACCGGCCACGAGCCGGTCCGAACCCACCCCGCATTCCCCCCTGCGCGGGTTCGGACCTGCCGCCCCCTGGCTTCGCCGGGGGGCGGCGCCTTATCTGGCTTTCCAGCCCCCCGCCTTGGCCCGGGCCTCGTCGGCGGCGTCCAGAGGTTGGCCGGCGATCAGCGCATCGACCGTTGGCCGCACGGCCCCCGGGCCGGCGAAGCTGACCACCCGCAACCGCCAGGTCGAGGCCTCGCGGCACGCCACCCCCGCTACCGGTGTCTGGCCCGAGGCCTGGAAGGTGCGGCAATAGAGCCCCGCCTTGTTCTTGAACGACAGGCCAATTTTGACGAGGGCTACCTGGCCCGAGGCTTGGCTATTCAGCGCCTTGACCAAGGGTCCGGCGGCGGTCGGTGGAATGTCCTGCGCGCCGCTCAGGGTCGGGGGCGAAGGCGCCGCCAGCCGGCCGATCGCCAGCCCCGCCACCAGGCAGCCGATCATCATCCAGTGCGACCCGCGCCCACCGGCCTCGGCCTTGGGCCTGGCGACCCTGGGCGAAGCCGACTTGGGGGTCGGCTTGGTCTTGGCCTTGGCTTGAGCGCCGGGGAAAGCGATGACTTCGGCCACCTTGGGCGCGGGGCCAGGACGGGGCGTCGTGGCGGCGGCCCGCTTTTGAGGTGACGTCGCGGCCGCGCCCATGGGGGATCCCGAGAGCAACCGACGCAAGGCGCGCTGCGTCTCGACCCGCAGCGCCAGTTGGGGATCGCCCTCCAGAGCCGCCTCGATACGCGCCATGGCCTCGGGCGGCAGTTCGCCATCGACAAAGGCGAATAGCTCCTCGTCCGGGACGGTCATGGCGGGCTCCTTGGTCGATCCTCTAGTTTGCAGCGCGGCGGACCTTAGCGCCAGACGGCATGTCGATCCGATGCGCAGGAAGGGGGAGAACCAGCCTGCTGGCGAGGCGTTCGATTTGGACAGCCAGGAGATTACCATGTCCCAGTCCGACCCGTCCGCCACCGGCCTTCCAAACGACGAGACCGAAACCCCGCCCTCGATGACCCCGACCGACGCCAAGACCGATCCCGCCGAACGCGATGAAGAGGCCCGAAAAATCGACTCCGACGCCGGCCTGTCGTCGGTGGTCGAGCAGGGCGGCGCGGCGATCGCCGGCATCGGCTCGCGCAGCGACGACAAGCTGTTCAAGGACTAAGCGCGCGTCCGCCCATAGACACGAAAGGCCCCTCGGTCGATCCGAGGGGCCTTTGCTTTGTCTAGAGCATTTCCCGACCTGACTGCGTCAAGCCGTGAGCTCTAATCTTTTGTTTTGACGCATTTTTCTTCACGCGAACCGGAACCACTTCGCTCGAAAAATGCTCTAGAGATGCGCGCGCCGCGATGTGCGCCTAGCTGTCCAGGAACGACCGCAGCTTGCGCGACCGGCTCGGGTGCTTGAGCTTGCGCAGCGCCTTGGCCTCGATCTGCCGGATGCGTTCGCGGGTGACCGAGAACTGCTGGCCGACCTCTTCCAGGGTGTGGTCGGTGTTCATGCCGATACCAAAACGCATCCGCAGCACGCGTTCCTCCCGCGGGGTCAGCGACGCGAGCACGCGCGTCGTTGTCTCGCGAAGATTGCTCTGGATGGCCGCGTCGATGGGCAGGATGGCGTTCTTGTCCTCGATGAAGTCGCCCAGGTGGCTGTCTTCCTCGTCGCCGATCGGCGTTTCGAGGCTGATCGGCTCCTTGGCGATCTTCAGGACCTTGCGGACCTTTTCCAGCGGCATGGCCAGCTTTTCGGCCAGCTCTTCGGGGGTCGGCTCGCGGCCGATCTCGTGCAGCATCTGGCGGCTGGTGCGGACGATCTTGTTGATCGTCTCGATCATGTGCACCGGGATGCGGATGGTCCGCGCCTGGTCGGCGATCGAGCGGGTGATCGCCTGACGGATCCACCAGGTGGCGTAGGTCGAGAACTTGTAGCCGCGGCGATATTCGAACTTATCGACGGCCTTCATCAGGCCGATATTGCCTTCCTGGATCAGGTCCAGGAACTGCAGGCCGCGGTTGGTGTACTTCTTGGCGATCGAGATCACGAGACGGAGGTTGGCTTCCACCATCTCCTTCTTGGCCTGACGAGCTTCGCGCTCGCCTTTCTGAACGGTCTGGACGATGCGGCGATAGTCGTCGATCGGCACGCCGGTCTCGGTGGCCAGGGCGGCGATTTCCTGACGGATGTCGCCGACCGAGTTGTTGTCGTTCTCGACGAACTTGGTCCAGCGCACGCCCATGGCCTTGACCTGCTCAACCCAGTTCGGGTTCAGCTCGGAGCCGAAATAGGCCTTCAGGAACTCGCTGCGGCTGATGCCATAGCTGTCGGCCAGGCGCAGCAGGCGACCTTCGAGACCGATCAGGCGCTTGTTGATCGCATAGAGCTGCTCGACCAGCGCCTCGATGCGGTTGTTGTTCAGCTTCAGCGTCTTCAGATGCTGGATGATCGTGGTCGACAGGCCTTCATAGGCCTTGCGGTCTGCGTCGCTGAGATCGGCGCCCTTCAGGCGGCTGCCGACCAGCTTGTCCTGCAGCTTGCGGAAGGTCTCGAACTCGCTGGCGATCGCATCCAGGATGGCCATCACGCCTTCGCGCAACTCGCCTTCCATGGCGCTGACCGTCGGGCCGGCGCCGTCGTCGAAATCGTCCTCGTCATCGTCACCCTCGGCCTTGGGAGCGTCGGGGTCGGACTCGGCCGGTTCGGCGGGCTCGGCGTCCTCGGCGGCAGGCGCGGCGGCCACGCCGTTGATCGCGGCATAGGTGCCTTCCAGGTCGATCACTTCGCGCAGCAGGATGCGGCCGGTGCCGAGCTCCTCGCGCCAGACCATGATCGCCTCGAAGGTCAGGGCGCTTTCGCACAGACCGCGAATCATCGTGTCGCGGCCGGCCTCGATGCGCTTGGCGATGGCGATTTCGCCTTCGCGCGACAGCAGCTCGACGCTGCCCATCTCGCGCAGATACATCCGCACGGGATCGTCCGTACGGTCATAGGCCGCCGGCTTGTCGCTGGTGATGACCTGCTGGTTGTCCTCGCGGGCGACGACTTCGCCGCCTTCCGAGGTCTCGGCGTCCTCTTCGGCCTCGACCACGTTGACGCCCATCTCGCTCAACATGGCGAGGGTGTCTTCAATGGCCTCGGACGTCACTTCTTCCGACGGCAGAACCTTGTTCAGCTCGTCCATGGTGACGTAGCCGCGGGCCTTGGCCTGCTTGATGAACTTCTTTACGCCGGCATCGGTGAGGTCGAGCAGGGGACCATCGCCGCCACCGGATTCGGGGGGTTCGGCTCCATCAGTCGTCGTCGTGCTCATTCAAGTCTCCGAAACGGCGCGGCGCCTGGTTCGTGGCGCGCGCCGTGAAATGTCTAAATGGTGGGTCGCCTGCGCATCGCGCCCTGCCGTCCGTTCACGCTTCCAGCGCATCGCTGAAAAATTCTCAAGGAAAACACCTGACACGCGCCGAAGAGCCATGGCTGAACGCTCCGCGAGCTAGGCTCATTGCGGAGGCGCTGACTTCGGGCGTGATCAGCATCGACCTTCGAGAGGTTTCAGCAGCCACTGGGACCTGGCGGCGACGAGGGTGACATCCTGTTTCAAGGAGGGCGCGCACATGCAAATGGCGGCCCGAGCGATGTCAATCAGCAGCGTGGCAAATCCGTGAGTCGCCAGATGGCGTCGCATGACGCCGGAGTCAAGACGGGATAGGCGCACGCTCTTTGATGCCAGTCTTGATAATCCGCTCATCCCGGCGAGTGCCGGGACCCAGATCCATCCATGGCGCCTAAATCGAAACCCCCGTTTTTCTGCTTTCGCCAGTCATGAACGTGCGCGGATATACGAGCATGGCTTTCTATACCTACATCGTCGCCAGCCAGCGAAACGGCACGCTCTATATCGGTTCGACTGACGATTTGCTGCGCCGCATCGAGGAGCATCGGGATGAAAGCCGAGGGGGCTTCACGGCCAAATACGGCTGCGTCATGCTTGTTTGGTATGAGGTTTATGAGTCCCGCGACGAAGCATTTAAGCGTGAGCGCCGGATCAAGGAATGGCGCCGTTCCTGGAAGCTGATGCTGATCGAAGAAGCCAATCCAGATTGGCGGGACCTGTTTGTCGGATTGAATTTGAACGCCTAATTGCGCGACGCTCAGGATGTATCTGGGTCCCGGCATTCGCCGGGATGAGCGGATTATCAATCTACGTGATCGGTAGCACCGTCACCGGCGCTTCCCAGAACTCCAGCCCGCTGATCCGCCGTTCCAGCACCCCGATCCGCACCCGCAGGTCGCGGGTCGCTGTCAGGGTCTCGGCGGTGACGGCTTCGCGGCGGAGGGACCCCAGCGCGCGCTCGCTGTCGCCGATCTCGACCAGGGCTTCGTAGCAGGCCGACCACAGGGCCCTCGCGCGGTGGGGCTCCATCTTGGGATCGAGGAAGGGCGCGCTGATGGCGGCGGCCACGCGCTCGACCTCGGCGACCTGCTCGCCCAGGCCCTTGCGCGTCAAGATGTCGCGGAAGGCGACGTCGTCGCTGATATCGTCGGACAGGGCGTCGAACAGTTCGGCCGCCAGGGGCGCGAGGCGGGGATCGCCAAAGCCGATGCGCTCGATGGCCTCGTCATAGGAGCGCGCCCAGGCGGGATGGTCGAGGGCGGCGATGGCCACGGCGGCGTGGAAGGGCTTGAGCCGCGTGCCGATCTCGGCCCGAGCAACGCCCCGGATGCCCGGATCGGGCGGCGCGCGATCCCTGCCGCCCTTCCACTGGGCGCGCGGGACCCAAGGACGGCCCTCGCCGCCGCCACTCTGGCCGCTGCCATAGCCCGGCTTGGGGAACAGGGCGTCCAGCCGGGCATAGAGGTCGTCGCGATAGGCCGCCGCCAGGTCCTTGTCAGCGATCGTGCCGGCCGCGGCCCGCAGCCGCTGCTTGAAGCCCGCCTTGCGCTCGGGGGTGTCCAGAGGCTCCAGGTCACGTTCGCGGTCGAACAAGGCCTGGACGAAGGGGGTGGTCGCCGTCATCTGGCTCTTCAGCGCCGCCGCGCCCTGTTCGCGCAACACGTCGTCGGGATCCTTGCCGCCGGTCACCATAGAGAACTTGAACGACCGGCCGGGCTTGAGCAGCGGCAGGGCGCGGTCGATGGCCCGGCTGGCGGCGCGCTGGCCGGCCTTGTCGCCATCGAAGCTGAGGATGGGTTCGGGATGCAGGCGCCACAGCACCTCCATCTGCTCCTCGGTCATGGCCGTGCCCATGGGCGCCACGGCCGGCAGGCCCGCCCGCTGGCAGGCGATGACGTCCATATAGCCCTCGACCACCATCAGCGGCGTCTGCTCGACGCCCTTCTCGGGACCGGCGGCGGCCTGGGCGGCGTGCAGCAGCTTGCGGGCCTCGTACAGGCCATACAGCAGCCGGCCCTTGTGGAAGAGCGTGGTCTCGGGGCCATTCAGATATTTGGCGCGGGCGGCGGGATCCATGGCCCGGCCGCCGAACGACACCACCCGGCCCCGGGTGTCGGTGATCGGAAAGATGATCCGGTCGCGGAACCGGTCATAGGGCGCGCCGCCGTCCTCGGGCGCGATCAGCAGGCCGGCCTCGACCAGTTCGCCCGGCGAAGCGCCCTTGGCGATCAGATAGTCCTTCAGCGCGGTTCGCCCGGAGGGTGAAAAGCCCAAACGAAAAGGGCTCCACTGGTCCTGCGGCAAGGCGCGGCGGACCAGGTAGTCGCGGGCCGCCTGGCCGACGGGACGGCGTAGCTCGCTCTCGAACCAGGCGGCGGCCAGGTCCATCCAGTCGGTCAGGGTGGCGCGTTTCTTGTCTTCTTGCGCGGCGCGAGCGTCCGGCTCGGGCAGGGCCATGCCGGCCTCGGCCGCCAACCGCTCGACCGCCTCGGTGAAGGTCAGCCGCTCGGTTTCCTGCAGGAAACTGATGATGTCGCCATGCTTGCCGCTGGAGAAGCAGTGGTAGAAGCCCTTGTCGTCATTGACGAAGAACGACGGGCTCTTTTCCTTGGTGAACGGCGACAGCCCCGCATATTCGCGCCCCTGCCGCCGCAGCTTCACCGATTTTCCGATCACGTCGGAAGGGCGAAGGCGGTTCTTCAGTTCGTCCAGGAAGTGGTCGTCGAAACGCATGGCGGGTAGCGGTCAACATAGGCGGAACCGATGATTTTCGCACGCGGCATGATCGGTTCGTCCAGAGTTCGATTGGGACGCTGTGGATATCTCCGATCCGCTCATCCCGGCGAATGCCCGGACCCAGATGGAATGGCGATGGGGCTGACGACAATGGCGCCGCGCCTCTCCAATCATCCTCAGCGACCTTGGATCTGGGTCTCGGCATTCGCCGGGCTGAGCGGTATTTACGAGGCCTTGGCCAAGAGTTCTCGTCGCGGCGCATGGCACCACTCCGCCACGGCCCGCATCAGCAGAGCCGGTTGGATCGGCTTGTGCTGCACGTCGTCGAAGCCCAGGCCCATCAGGCGCTCGGCCTCGCCCGACATGCCGTCGGCGGTCAGAGCGATGACCGGGATGTCGTCGCGACCGCCTTCGCCGGCCCGGATGCGGGCCAGGGCCTCGACGCCGTCCATCGTCGGCATGTGGAGGTCCATCAAGACCAGGTCGAAGTCCTCGGCGGCCAGGCGGTCCAGGCCGTGGCGGCCGTCATCGGCCAGGCTGACCACGGCGCCGACCGCTTCCAGCAGGGCCTTGGCGACGATCTGGTTCACCTGGTTGTCGTCGACCACCAGGATGCGCCGGCCTTCCAGCCCGGCGCCGCGGGCGACCGGCAGAACGGCGACGGGAGCTGCCGCCTGGGCCAGCGGCAAGGTCACCCGGAAAGTCGAGCCGAGGTCGGACCGGCTGGTCGCCGAAATCCGTCCGCCCATCAAGGTCACCAGGTGGTGGCAGATCGACAGGCCCAGGCCCGAACCACCGAACCGGCGCGTGGTCGAGGCCTCGCCCTGGGCGAAGGGTTGGAACAGCCGGGCCAGTTGCTCGGGCGACATGCCGATGCCGGTGTCGGCGACCACGATCTCGACGCCGCCGCCTTCAGCGCAAGCGATGGCGATGCGGACGCCGCCCTCCAGGGTGAACTTCAGGGCGTTGGAGATCAGGTTCAGCAGCACCTGGCGCACGCGGGCCGCGTCGCCGGCCAGCCAGGCCGGCGTGTCGGGCGCGATGTCGAGCACCAGGTCGACGCCCTTGGCGCGGGCCGTCTCGACCCACAGGCGGTGAAGTTGACGGCCCAGTTCGGCGACGTCAAAGCTGGCGGTTTCCAGCTCCAGCTTGCCGGCCTCGATTTTCGACAGGTCGAGAATGTCGTTGAGGATGGTCATCAGTCCGTCTCCGGACTGGACGATGGTGTCGAGATAGTCGGTCTGGCGGTGGTCCAGCCGGGTCGCGGCCAGGGCGTGGGCCATGCCTATCACCCCGTTCATCGGCGTGCGCAGCTCGTGGCTCATCATCGCCAGGAAGGCTGACTTGGCCAGGTTGGCGGCCTGCGCCTGCGCCTTGGCCTCCTCAAGGGCGTGAGCGTTGGCGCGCATCAGCCGCGCGGCGTTGCTCAGATAGGCGCCCAGGCCGAGCAGGACGGTGATCGCGAAGCCCATCTCCCAGCCGCGAAAGCCGCCGAACACGATCGGCGCGATGATCAGGGCGGCCACCGGGAAGGGCGCCAGGGCGACGAAGGCGGCGCGGCTGAGCACGGCGTATTTCAGGGCTTCGAGCAGCAGGCCAAACAGGATCAGCAGGCCGGCGAACTTCATGGCCGGCGAACCGTTGATCCAGGTCAGGGCGGCCATCATCGACCAGGCCCCGCTGAACGCCGCCACCGTGCCCAGCCGCACCAGGGGCGAGGGGTAGCGGTTCTTGCCGGCCCGGACCTGATGGAACAGCAGCCAGGCCTCGAGCGCCACATTGACCGCGAACCAGCCGCCAGCCGCCTTCCAGCCGAAATTGGCCAGCAGCAAGCCGTCGATCATCAGGCTGACGCAGATGCGGACCACCCGGCTTCGCCGGCCCATGACCAACAGCGCGCCTTCCAGCCCATCGTCGAGAAACTCGCTCAACTTCACTCTACTGCCCCATCGCAACGTGTGGTGGTGCGACATTATGCGCAGGCAGAGTTCAAGAAAGCGTTGCCTTTGGGGAACGTGGTCCTTCTCCCCCTTGCGGGAGAAGGTGGCCCGCGCAGCGGGTCAGATGAGGGGTCTACCAGACGGCGCCATCGCGTTCAGTCATGCCACCATTGCGGCCGACAGGGCTTTCGACCCCTCATCCGTCGGCCTTTGGACGCCACCTTACTCCCGCAAGGGGAGAAGGAATATCAGTCGAACACGATCACCGAGCGCGCCAGTTCGCCGCGCTTAAGCTCGTCGAAGGCCGAGTTGACGTCCTCCAGCTCGATGCGGCGCGAGATCAGTTCGTCCAGCTTCAGCTTGCCGGCCATATAGGCGTCGACCAAGCGAGGCATGTCGACCGGGAAGCGGTTGCTGCCCATGAAGCTGCCCTGGATCTTGCGCTCGCCCAAGAAGTCGGCGCCGTGCAGCTCGATCATCGTGCCGACCGGGATCATGCCGATGATGTTGGCCGTGCCGCCCCGGCGCAGCATCTTGAACGACTGCTCGGCGGTGGCCTTCAGGCCGATGGCCTCGAAGCTGTGGTGCACGCCGCCGCCGGTCAGCTCCTGAACCTGTTTCACCGCGTCGCCGTCATTGGCGTTGATCAGGTCGGTGGCGCCGAACGTCTTGGCCAGCGCCAGCTTGGCCGGCACGCGGTCGATGGCGATGATCCGCCCCGCGCCGGCGATCGCCGCGCCGTTGATGGTGGCCAGGCCCACGCCGCCGCAGCCGATCACCGCCACCGTCTCGCCGGGCCGGACGCTTGAGGTGTGGATCACTGCGCCCACCCCGGTCATCACCGAACAGCCGATCAGGGCGGCGCGGTCGAAGGGCATGTCCTTGCGGATGGCGACGCAGGCGTGCTCGTGCACCAGCATCATCTCGGCGAAGGACGACAGGTTCAGGAACTGGGCCATCTTGCTGGGACCGGCCAGGTCTTCCTTGAACAGTCGGGGCTCGTCGCCCTTGGCGCGCTTGGTCTCGGGGCTGATGCACAGGTTCATGTGGCCGGTCAGGCAAACCTCGCAGTGGCCGCAATAGGGATTGAGGCAGGTGATCACATGGTCGCCCACCTTGACGGTGCGAACCTCGGAGCCCACCGCCTCGACGATCCCGGCGCTCTCATGACCCAGCACGGCGGGCAGGGGATGGGGATAGGAGCCTTCGATGAAGTGCAGGTCGGAATGGCAGACCCCGGCGGCCTTGGTGCGGATCAGCACCTCATGCGGGCCCGGCTTGCCGATCGAGACGTCCTCGATCTGGAGCGGCTGACCCACTTCGCGCAGAACGGCGGCCTTCATCGGCGATCTCCCTTGTTGTTGCGGGAGACCCTAGCGGTGGGGCGGGGGGCGAAGGAAGGGGTTATTCGAACAAATGTTTGGAGGCCGGGGCAGGGCTGGGGACAGGCGCATGCGCCTGTCCCCAATCGTGGTCCCTAAGCCGCCAGCGCCACCTTGCGCTCGGGCAGGATGGCGTCGACGGCCAGCAGCACGACCATCGTGGTCTCCGTCGTGATGACGGCGGCGACCAGGGGCGAGGCCTCCTCGCCCAGCGGCGGGGGCGGGCTGATGGCGCTGGCCGCGACGATGAAGCTGTCGCAGACGGCGTCGACCAGCAGGCCGGCGACGTCGTCATGGTGCTCGACCACGATGATCACCTGGCGGGCGCTGTCTTGCGCGACGCCCTTGCCCAGGCGTTCGGACAGGTCGATGACCGGCATGACCTGGCCGCGCAGATTGATGACGCCGCGCACATAGGGCGGCGCGTCGGGCAGGGGGGTGGCCGGCGTGACGCCGCGGATCTCGCGGACCGCGCCCACGGGCACGCAATAGGTCTGGGTCCCGACTTCGAACGACAGGATCTGCAGATCCTCGCCGGCCGTGTAAGCCACGTTCCTGGACATCGCCTGGTCGCCTTCGAGCCATCGGCGCCCGTTCTGGGCGCCGTCGTAACCCGCACCTTCGCGCGCAAAGGTGAACAAATCGGACGCTTTTCGAAGCTGACGCCCCCGTTCAGCCTGCGTTCAGCCATCGGGCCTGAAGATCGATCTCAAGATGGAGACGGCCGTTCGGACCGCCTTTCCAGAAAGGACACAGCGTCATGAACCGCAATCTCAAGACCACGATTGGCCGTGTCGCAGCGGGCGTCGCGGCCTTGGCCATGGTCGCCGGCGCGACCGCCGCCTCGGCTCAGTCCTACCGCTATGGCGGCAATGGCGGCTATGGCGGCGGCTACGCCGGCCGGAGTCATCACGGCAACGACGCCGGCGTCGCGATCGCCGGTGGCATCATCGGCCTGGCGCTTGGCGCAGCCATCGCTGGCAGCAGTAGCAACAACCACTACAGCCGGGGTTACGCCTACGCCCAGCCGCGCCAGTCGCCGCGCTATTATAACGGCTATGGCTACGCCCAGCCCTACGGCTACGCCCAACCCAACGGCTACGCCCAACCCAACGGCTACGCCCAGTCCTACGGCTACGCCCAGCCCAACGGCTATGCCCAATCCTACGGCTATGCCCAACCCTATGGCTACACCGAGAGCCAGGACCGCGACTGCTGGACGACCCGCGACTACGACCGCTATCGCGGCACGATGTACGAGCGGACCGTCTGCCGCTAAGACGCGACAGGCGTAATACAGAAGCGCCCCGGGTGAGAGCCCGGGGCGTTTTTGTGTCTAAACCGTCTCCCCGGCGAAGGCCGGGGAGACGGTGAGGGAGCAGCTTAAGCCGCCTGCAGCTTTTCCAGCACCAGTCCGTGCAGTTCCTGGTTGGTGGCCAGGATCGAGACACCGTCCACCGGGTTGCCGCCGTCGTCGATGGTCGAGACCTTGCCGCCGCTCTCGGTGACCATCAGCACGCCGGCCGCCACGTCCCAGGGCTTGAGATTGCGTTCCCAGAAGCCGTCGAAGCGCCCGGCCGCGACCCAGGCCAGATCCAGCGAGGCCGCGCCGAAACGACGCACCCCGGCCACCTTCTGGCTGATCTGGTGCAACTCCTTGAGGAACTGGGCGTGGCCGGGCTTGCCCAGGAACGGCACGCCGGTGGCCAGCACGCTCTCGTCCAGGTGACGCCGGGCGGCGACGCGCAGGCGCTTCTCGGCGCCCAGATAGGCGCCCTTGCCCTTTTCGACCCAGAACAGGTCGTGGGTGATGGGGTTGTAGGTGACGCCGGCCACCACCTCGCCCTCGCGCTGCAGGGCGATATTGACCGCGAAATGGGGGATGCCATGCAGGAAGTTGGTGGTGCCGTCCAGCGGGTCGACAACCCAGGTGTGGGTCTTGTCGGTGCCCTCGACCATGCCGCGCTCCTCGCCCAGGAAGCTGTAGCCGGGGCGAGCCTTTTCGAGAATCTCGAAGATCACCTGCTCGGCCTTCTGGTCGGCGGCGGTCACGAAGTCGGCGGGACCCTTCTTGGAAACCTGCAATTCGGTGACCTCGCCGAAGTCGCGGGCCAAGCCGCGGGCCGCCTTGCGAGCGGCGTCGATCATCACGTTCAGGAGGGCGGAAGCGGTGGCCAAGACGGAAATCCTCAAGGGTCCCCCTGCGCAGCGTCATGGAAGTGACGGCGGGGGATAGGCATGCGGGCGGATAGAAAGATCGAGAAACTGGGCGCGATACCTAGTCGTGGAGGCGCGTGAAAGCAAGGCGACCTCGGAAACCCTCTCCCGGAGGGGAGAGTGAGGGACCCGCCACGAGGTGGTGGGAGAGTGAGGGGTTACGCCGCCGAAAGTGAAACCCCGGTTACTTTGCTTGCCACGGTCATGAGCCAAGCCAAGCTCGCGCCATGGATCCAATCGCCAACGCTCTCCGCCTGCGCCGAAACCAAACCATGGCCGAGGAAAAGCTGTGGCCCATCGTTCGCGGTCGCCGCCTCGAGGGTTACAAGTTTCGCCGCCAGGTTCCAATTGATCGCTACTTCGCCGACTTCGTGTGTGTGGACGCGCATCTGATCGTCGAACTCGACGGCCCAACCCACGAGGGTCGTGAAGATTATGACGCCCAACGAACCGAAGTGCTGCAGCGCTGCGGGTATCGCGTCCTGCGGTTTGGCAACGAAACTGTGCTGGCCGACCCTGGTGGCGTGGCCGAGGCCATTGGCGCGGCGCTCCGGCTGACGGTGTGACCCCTCACCCTCCCACGCTTCGCGCGGGCCCCTCCTTCTCCCCTCCGGGAGAGGGCTTTTAACCGCGCGCCGCCAGCCCTTCCGCGATCGCCGCGTTCAGCGCCGCGACGCCGGCAGCCGGGCCGCCGACATGCTTCCACACCCCGGCGGAGACGGCCAGGAAGTCTGCCCCCGCCGTGGCCAGCGGGGCGGCGTTTTCCGCCGTGACGCCGCCGATCGCCACCGAGGGGACCTCCATGGTCTCCTGCCAGATCGACAGGATCTCGAGATCGGCCGTGGTGAGCGCGTCCTTGGTGGTGGTCGGGAAGAAGGCCCCGAAGGCGACGTAGTCGGCGCCAGCCTCGGCGGCCTCCATGGCCAGGTGACGGCTGTCATGGCAGGTGACGCCGATCATCGCGCCCTGGCCCATCAGCTTGCGGGCCTGGGCGAGGGGCATGTCGTCCTGGCCGATGTGGACGCCGTCGCAGCGGGTCTGGGCGGCGAGGTCGGGGCGGTCGTTGAGGATCACCGCTGCGTCGTGGGCGCGGGCGATCGGCGACAGAGCCTCGACGGCCGCCGCGATCGCCTCGTCCGACGCGTCCTTCAGCCGGATCTGCAAGGCGGCCACGTCGCCGCCGTCCAGGGCCTCGGCGAGGGTCCGCGCGAAGGCGGCCAGGTCGTCGAGGGTCGGCGGGGTGATTAAATAGAGGCGGCAGTCGGTCATGGGGCTGGATTACGCCGATTTGACGCGTCGGGCGAGGGCTGGATCAAGTCCTGTCCCCTGTGGGGGAGGCGGCCGAAGGCCGGTGGTGGGAGTGTTGGTATCGTCGATCCTGGTGCGGCTGGCTGCCGACCACTCCCCCCTCCGTTGGCTTCGCCCACACCTGTCCCACAGGGGGAGGGGATTTGCCGCACTGCGAGTCAGTTGCAAAATCTCCATGCCTCCGCTACATGAGAATGACAATCATTCGGCGGGAACGACTTCCTTGTACGTCTGCAACTGTAACGGCATCCGCGAGCGCGACGTGCGCGCCGCCATCGACGCTGGCGCCACCCGCCCGGCGGAGGTTTTTCGTCACAAGGGCTGCCAGGCCCAGTGCGCCAAGTGCGTGTGCGAAATGCGCCAGATGATCCAGGACAACCAACAAGCCCTGGCCTACGCCGCCGAATAGGCGACCGTGAAACCGTCTCACGCTTTTCCGTGAGGCTGAGATACACTTGCAGACATAGCGGTTGAAGCCGTCCGAGCGATGGATCACGGTCGCCTCGACTTTCGAATCTGAGGAGACCCGCCATGCAAGGCGATCCCGGCATCATCCGGCTCTTGAACGCGGTGCTCACCAATGAGCTGACGGCGGTGAACCAGTACTTCCTGCACGCGCGGATGTACGACAACTGGGGATTCAAGCGCCTGGGCAAGATCACCTATGACGAGTCCATCGGCGAGATGAAGCACGCCGACAAGCTGATCAGCCGCATCCTGTTCCTCGAGGGCCTGCCCAATCTGCAGGATCTGCACAAGCTGAAGATCGGCGAGACGATCCCCGAGTGCCTGGCCTCGGACCTGTCGGTCGAGATCGGTGGCCGCGAGACCCTGATCCCCGGCATCATCCAGTGCGAACAGGCCCGCGACTATGTCAGCCGTGAACTGCTGCGCGAGATCCTGACCGACACCGAGGAGCACATCGACTTCCTCGAAATGCAGCTGGGTCTGGTCAGGGCGCTGGGCGAACAGAACTACCTGCAGAGCGCCGTGGGCGAACTGCCGGCGTAGGCCCTCCGCGCGGAGAGCCCTATCGCCGGCCATCTGGAACCAAGGTGCAGCTGAAAGGGTTACAGCCATGTTTCGCGAGGAGTCCCGGCATGCACATCCCGAACGGTAGATCCCACGGGAGGCGGGCCCACGCCGGCCGCGAGTCGTTCGAGATCGACATGAAAGACGATACCCCGACCTCGGCCGGCGCCCAACTGGCCCTCGGCCTGGCCCTGGCTGGCGGGGCGATCCTGGTGTCCACCCTGCTGGGGCGCCGTCACGAGCGGATGATCGACGACGAGGAATACGCCGTCGGCTACGCCGAAATGCACGAGCCGGTGGCGCACCAGCCCAAGAAGCTGACCAGCCTGATCCTCCCGCCGCTTTTCATCGCCATGACCCTGTCGGGCCTGCGGATCTGGAACGCGCCGTCCAGTCCTACCCGCACTCGGGCGCTGACCCTGTGGAGCCTGGTCCAGGGCTTCAACGCTCTGTGGCTGGCCCTGGGGGCCAAGCGTCTCGGCGGGCAACTGGGCGCCGCGGCGGCGTCGCTGGCGGCCTCGGGGGCCTATGCGATCCAGGCGCGCAAGCTGGTCGTCCCGGCCTCGGGCTTTTCCAGCCCCTATCTCGGCTGGCTAGGCTTCGCCAACGCTCTGACCGAAGAGCTCTGGAAGCGCCCACGCGTTACGGTGCATTAAAATAACACGGTTCATCGACCGTTCATGCGGTCAAGCTTTAGCTTCCTCCAACATCGTCTGGGGGAGGGTTTCCATGCGTCCTTTGTTGCTGATCCCGATCCTGGCCGGCACGCTGCTGCTGGCCAGTTGTGAAACCATGAGCAAGGACGCCTGCCTGCAGGGCGACTGGGCTGGCGTCGGTTTCAAGGATGGCGAGGCGGGGCGTCCGCAGAGCCGGCTGGACGACCACGCCAAGGCCTGCGCCAAGGCGGGCGTCGCCCCCGATCCCGCCCCCTATTTCGCGGCTCGCGACCAGGGCCTGAAACTTTATTGCACGCCGCCGCGCGGCTTTCAGCAAGGTCGCCAGGGCAACGGTTATGCCGGGGTCTGTCCGGAACGGATCGAAGGCGACTTCCTGGCGGCCTATGCCGACGGCAAGCTGGTCCACGCGGCCGCCTCGCGGCTCAACCAGGCGATGTCCGACCGCGACAGCGCCGATCGCCGGGCAGAGAAGCGCGACCGTGACGCGAGGGGCGTCGAGGACGAACTGCGCAATCCCAAGCTCAACGACGAGCAGAAGCACGAACTGCGCGACCGCCTAAACCGCCTGCGCAGCGAACAGCGCTCCGCCGTCGAGGACGGCCGCCGCGCCGAGTGGGCGCGCCGCGACGCCGAACGCGAGGTCGATGCCCTGGAGCACCGGTTCGCGCCGGTTTACGGCGGCTGGTGAAGTCCAGAAGCGGCCTTGCCGTTCCGCCCCGGTCAAGGACGATCAAAAATATCCGAAGCCGACCTGGAGGCGCTGATGCTGCTGGGCCTGGACGGCGACGCGCCGGCATATCGGTTGTTGCTGTCGCAGCTTGGTGGTCGTCTGCGCGCCTATTTCGAGCGCCGCATGCGCGACGCGCCCGGCGATGTGGAGGACCTGGTGCAAGAGACCCTGATGGCGGTGCATACCCGGCGCGCGACCTATGATCGCGCCCAGCCGTTCACCCCCTGGGCCTTCGCCCTGGCGCGCTAAAAGCTGATCGATTACTGGCGCCGCCGCCGCATTCGCCTGACCGTGCCGCTCGACGACGATGTTGAGATCCTGGCCGCCTATGCTCCCGACCCCGGCTCGACGCTGGACCTGGGTCGGGCGTTGGACACCCTGCCCGAACGCCAGCGCGACCTGGTGCGCGGCGTCAAGATCGACGGCCTCAGCCTTGCGGAAGCTGGCGCACGCGCCGGGGTTTCGGAAGGCGCGGCCAAGGTCGCCCTGCACCGGGCGCTCAAGTCTCTTCGCGAAAGGATGCGTGGTCGTGCGGACGGATGATCTGATCGATCAGCTGGCCACCGCCCCGCGCGCCATTCCGGGCCGCGCGGTGCAGCGCCGCCTCGTGGGGGTCGCGGGGGCTGGCGCCCTGGCGGCCTTGGTGCTGGTGCTGGCCTGGCTGCACACCCGCGCCGACCTGGCGCAGGCGATGACCGGCCGGATGTTCTGGATGAAGGCCAGCTACACGGCGCTGTTGGCGATCGCTGGCTTCTGGGCGCTGGAGCGCCTGGCCCGGCCGGACGGCGCGCCTCGCCGGGCCCTGACCTTCGGGGCGGCGGTGCTGACGCTGTTCCTGGTCGCCGGCTTGACACAGGGTGTGCTCAGCGAGCCCGACCAGAGAATGGCCATGTTGCGCGGCGACTCTTGGACGGTCTGCGCCCGCAATATCCTGATTCTGGCCTTGCCCGGCCTGGCGGCGACCCTGCTGGTCTTGCGCGGCATGGCCCCGACCCGGCCCACCTTGACCGGCTTCGCGGCGGGAGCCTTCGCCGGCGGCGTGGCGGCCACGGTCTACGGCCTGCACTGCGGCGAGAGCACCATGGTGTTCGTGGGGGTCTGGTACACGCTCGGCGTGCTGGGAACCGGGGCGCTGGGGGCGTTGCTCGGGCGGTGGGTGCTGAAGTGGTAGCAGCTCACGCACTTGCCCCCACCTGAGCGCTTCGCGGTCTGTCCGCCCCCATAGGGGGCGGAGCTCGCCCGGTTGGGCTCCGCTCCCTATGGGGGCGGACAGGAGACGAAGTCGCCAGGTGGGGGCAAGTATTCGCCGCCCTCCGGTCTGACGATTAGTCCTTCGCCCGTTCCTGATACGAGCCGTCTTCCGTCAGGATGACCACTCGCGTGCCGGCGGCGATATAGGGCGGCACCATGGTGCGCACGCCGTTGCTGAGGATCGCCGGCTTGTACGACGACGACGCCGTCTGGCCCTTCACCGAGGGTTCGGTCTCGACGATTTCCAGGGTCACGGTGCGCGGCAGTTCCAGCGAGATCGGCAGGTCGTTGTGGGTCGACAGCTGAACGACCATGCCTTCCTGCAGATAGGCGCCCAGGTCGCCGATCACTTCCGGCGTGGCGGTCAACTGGTCGAAGCTTTCCGGGTTCATGAAGTGATAGCCCTCGCCGTCCTGGTACAGGAAGGTGTGGTCGCGCTGGTCGACGAAGGCGCGCTCGACGGTCTCGGTCGTGCGGTAACGTTCCGACACCTTCACGCCGTCGGAGATGCGGCGCATGTTCAGCTGGGTCACCGGGGTGCCCTTGCCTGGGTGAATGTTTTCGACGTTGAGAACGACGTAGAGCTTGCCGTTCATATCGACGACGAAACCCTTCCTGAGCGAGCTGGCGGCGACTTTCACTTAATCTTGTCCTTAGGTCTCGCGCCGGCCCGAGAGCGCGCGAATTGCGTTAGATATCGCCCTCCTATAGCGATCCCCGCCAAGTTCGCCACCCCGCCCGAGGGACTTTCCAGTGCCGCTTGCCTCCGCCTCGCCCTGGTGGCGCCCAGAAAGCCACGCCGACCGGCGGCCGTTCCTGTTGGTCCGCAACCGGATCAAGGCCGCGTTCCGCGCCTGGTTCGAGGGTCAGGACTTCATCGAGGTCGAGACCGCGGCCCTGCAGGTGTCGCCCGGCAACGAGGCCCATCTTCACGCCTTCGAGACCGCCGCCGTGACCCTTTCGGGGGAGGCCGCGCCGCTTTACCTGCACACCTCGCCGGAGTTTTCCTGCAAGAAGCTGCTGGCGGCGGGCGAGCGGCGGATCTTCGACTTCGGCAAGGTCTGGCGCAATCGCGAGCGCGGGGCGCTGCACCATCCCGAGTTCACCATGCTGGAATGGTACCGGGTGGACGCGCCGTACCAGACGCTGATGGACGACTGCGCCGCGCTGGTGGCCTTGGCGGCCGAAACCGCCGGAACGCGGGAATTTCGCTTCCGGAGCAAGATCTGCGATCCTTTCGCCGCGCCCGAGCAGGTGACGGTGGCGGAGGCCTTCGCGCGCCACGCGGGGGTCGATCTGCTGGCCTCGATCGGCGCGGACGGTTCTACGGACCGCGACGCTCTGGCCGCTTCGGCGACCGCCGTCGGGATCCGCGTTGCAGGAGATGATAGTTGGGCCGATGTGTTCAGCCGGGTGATCGTCGAGAAGGTCGAGCCTAATCTCGGCGTCGGCCGCGCGACGATCCTCTGCGAATACCCCGTCGCCGAGGCCGCCCTCGCTAGGCCCAAGCCCGGCGACCCCCGCGTGGCCGAACGGTTCGAGCTCTATGCCTGCGGCGTCGAGCTGGCCAATGCGTTCGGCGAACTGACCGACGCCGCCGAACAGCGCCGCAGGTTCGAGGCCGAGATGAACGAGAAGGCCCGGGTCTATGGCGAGCGTTACCCGCTGGACGAGGACTTCCTGGCGGCCCTGGCGATCATGCCCAACGCCTCCGGCTCGGCCCTAGGCTTCGACCGGCTGGTGATGCTGGCGGCCGGGGCGAGCCGGGTGGATCAGGTGATGTGGACGCCGGTGGCGGGCGGCTAGGCGCTACACCTCCAACCGACGGGGACACGCCCAAGGGCATGTCCCCGTCAGTGGGCCGCATTGCGTCAGTCGCTTCAATCCGCCATACCGCCGGCCTCATGACCCCCGCCCGCACCCTCCGCAGCGCCCAGGCGCTGGCCGACGCCAGCCTGATCGCTCCGGAGCGACTGCCCGCGCTCGAGCAGGTGGCGGCCCGGTACGCGGTGGCGATCACGCCGGCCATGGTCGAGCTGATCGACCCGGCCAACGAGAGCGATCCCATCGCCCGCCAGTTCCTGCCGCACGAGGCCGAACTGATCCAGACACCGGCCGAGACCGCCGACCCCATCGGCGACCTGACCCACAGCCCGGTCGAGGGGATCGTCCACCGCTATCGCGATCGGGTGCTGCTGAAGCCCACCCACACCTGCGCGGTCTATTGCCGGTTCTGCTTTCGCCGCGAAATGGTCGGGCCGGAAGGCTTGCGAAGCCTGACGCCCGCCCAGCTGGACGACGCCTTCGCCTATATCGCCGACCGCCCGGACATATGGGAGGTCATCGTCACCGGCGGCGACCCGCTGGTGCTGTCGCCGCGCCGGCTGCGCGACATCGGCGAGCGGCTGGCCGCCATCGACCATGTCAAGGTCGTGCGTTTTCACACCCGCGTGCCGGCGGTCGATCCGGCGGCGATCACCGCTGAGATGGTCGCAGCCCTCAAGGTCCCCGGCAAGGCGGTCTATGTCGCCCTGCACGCCAACCATGCGCGGGAGCTGACGCCGGCGGCGCGAGCGGCCTGCGCGAGGATCATCGACGCCGGAATCCCCATGCTGAGCCAGACCGTGCTGCTGCGCGGCGTCAATGACGACCCCGAGACGCTGGGCCTGCTGATGCGTGCGTTCGTGGAGGCGCGCATCCGACCCTACTATCTTCACCATGGCGACCACGCGCCGGGCACCGGCCATCTGCGAACCACCGTGGACGAGGGCCGCGCCCTGATGCGCCAGATCCGGGGCCGGTTCTCGGGCCTGTGTCAGCCGACCTATGTGCTCGACATCCCCGACGGTCACGGCAAGGTCCCGATCGGGCCCGACTACCTGGCCGCCCCGGGCGCGGTCGAAGACCCCAACGGCGGGACGCATGCCTATCCTCCGCTTTAAATCCGTCTTCCCGGCGAAGGCCGGGGTCCAGATGGAATGGCGGCGGGGCTGACGCCAGAAGCTCTGAGCTCTTGCAACCCACCACACCGCTCCGGGATCTGGGCCCCGGCCTTCGCCGGGCAAGCGGATTTTAGTCAGGCCAACGCCTCTCCATCCTTGTGCGGATCGCCTCCAGCACGGTGGCCTCGGCGCCCATCAGCGACAGGTCGGCTGGGATGGCGAAGGCGGTGACGCCATGGGCGGCGGAAAGCTCGGCGGCCAGGGCCTCCAGCCGGTCGGCCCGGCGGGCGACCAGCGCCAGGTCGTGGCCTCGCGCGGCCAGGGCCCGGGCGAAGGCCTGGCCGATCCCCGACGAGGCCCCTGTGACCAGGGCCAGGGAGGCCTTGGCCGGCGCGCCGGGAAAAGTGGTTTGAACCTCGGCCATGACCCGTCCCAATCCCTGCGGCGTCGCCGACTAGAGCATTTCCCGACCTGACTGCGTCAGGCCGTGAGCTCTAATCTTCTGTTTTGACGCATTTTTCTTCACGCGAACCGGAACCACTTCGCTCGAAAAATGCTCTAGAACGCGGCCGCCCAGCCCGGATAGCACCTCAAATCCAGGCGAGAAAAAGGCCTCCCAGATTGCTCTGGGAGGCCTTTTTGCCGCGCGCAGGCGCCGGTCAGGCGTGGGCGATGGCCGTGGCGATCGCGTCGGCGGATTGGCCGGTCAGGTCCTTGGCGAGTTCGCCGACCAGCTTGGCTTCCAGCGCCTTGTGCCAATGCTTGCGCAACTCGCCGAGCGTCTTGGGGGCGGCGACGACGAACAGGTGCTCGAACTGGTTGGTCAGGGCCTGCTTGTTCAGCGCGGCGGCGACGCCGGCGGCGTAGCCATCCTCCGACTTGGTGCTTTCGTCGGGATTGGCCGAGCTGGAGGCGTGGCCGCCCGTACCGCCGCCGTCGCCGTCGATGTCGGGGGTGGGCAGGGCCGTCAGTTCGGGCGTCTGGTCGCCGGTGTTCTTGAACATCACCAGTTTCTCGCCATCGACGACGGCCACGAGGGCGCCCTTGGGAAGTATCATCGTGCGTATCCTTGAAACCAATGGGGCAAGGTAACGGCCGGCGAGGGTGGGGGTTGCCTTGAGGCGCACGGAAAAGGCCTCCCCGGTCGCCCGAGGAGGCCTGATTGTTCACCCCGATCTCCGCTCGGGGTTTTTGGGCGGGTTTGAACCCTAAGCCCTACTCTGCCGCCGCCTTCTTGGCCGCCTCGCCGAACTTGGCGTGCAGTTCGCCGGACGCATAGCGCTTGGCCATGGTGGCGGTGGACAGGGCCTTGACCTTGTCGGCGTGGCCGGCCGAGCCGAACTCGACGAAGCGGGCCTGGCAGACCTTGCGCATGGCTTCCTTGGCGGGCTTCAGATAGGCGCGCGGGTCGAACTCGTGCGGGTGCTCGGCCAGGATCTTGCGGATCGCGCCGGTGATCGCCAGACGGTTGTCGGTGTCGACATTGACCTTGCGAACCCCGTGGCGGATGCCGCGCTGGATCTCTTCCACGGGCACGCCCCAGGTCTGGGGAATGGCGCCGCCGTACTGGTTGATGATGTCCTGCAGGTCCTGCGGAACGCTGGAGCTGCCGTGCATCACCAGGTGGGTGTTGGGCAGGCGGTGGTGGATGTCCTCGATCACGTTCATGGCCAGGACGTCGCCGTCGGGCTTGCGCGTGAACTTGTAGGCCCCGTGGCTGGTGCCCATGGCGATGGCCAGGGCGTCGACGCCGGTCTGCTGCACGAAGTCGACCGCCTGGTCGGGGTCGGTCAGCAGTTCGTCGTGGCTGAGTTTGCCCTCGAAGCCGTGGCCGTCCTCGGCCTCGCCCATGCCGCTTTCCAGCGAGCCCAGGACCCCCAGCTCGCCCTCGACCGACACGCCGCAGCTGTGGGCCATCTGGACCACCTTGCGGGTGACCTCGACATTGTACTCGTAGGTGGCGGGGGTCTTGGCGTCTTCCAGCAGCGAGCCGTCCATCATCACCGAGGTGAAGCCGTACTGGATCGCCGTGGCGCAGGTGGCCGGGCCGTTGCCATGGTCCTGGTGCATGCACACCGGGATGTTGGGGTAGATCTCGGCCAAAGCGTCGATCATCCGGGCCAGCATGATGTCGTTGGCGTAGTTCCGCGCGCCGCGCGAGGCCTGGATGATGACCGGGGAATTGACAGCTTCCGCCGCCTCCATGATCGCCAGGCCCTGTTCCATGTTGTTGATGTTGAAGGCGGGCAGCGCGTAGCTGTGCTCCGCCGCATGGTCCAATAGCTGTCTTAGCGTGATCCTCGCCACGTGGTGTCTCCTGCAAGCGTGAAGTGGTTGGGCCGTTTCTTGTTTTTGGGGCTTTTGACGCTTTGCGTTCTTCGCCCATCTATCATCCGCTCATCCCGGCGCATGCCGGGACCCAGGTGAAGCCCGCGAGCCGCTCCAGATGAATCTGGGTCCCGGCATTCGCCGGGATGAGCGGTCCGTGGGGGGACCCGGTAAGTCTTTTTCCTGCCTATGCCTCCAAGACCGAGACACCCGGAAGCGTCTTGCCTTCCATCCATTCAAGAAACGCGCCGCCGGCCGTCGAGACGAAAGTGAAATCGCTCGACACGCCCGCGTGGTTCAAGGCCGCCACGGTATCACCGCCACCGGCCACGGCGACGATCTTACCCGATTTCGCGAGTTTGGCGGCGTGTTTTGCTGCCGAAACAGTCGCTTCGTCGAAAGGTGGCACTTCAAACACGCCCAGCGGGCCGTTCCAGATCAGGGTGTTGGAGGCGTCCATAGCCTCGATCAGGCGCTGGGCGCTCTTGGGACCGGCGTCCAGGATCAGGTCGTCGGGCTGGACATCGGCCAAGTCGCGGGTCTCGGCGTCGACGCCGGGGGCGACCTTCTTGGCCACCACCACGTCGACCGGCAGCAGCAGTTCGCAGCCCGACTTTTCAGCGGTGGCGATGATCTGGCGGGCGGTGTCGGCCAGGTCCTTCTCGCAGAGCGACTTGCCGACATCGTGGCCCTGGGCGAACAGGAAGGTGTTGGCCATGCCGCCGCCGATCGCCAGGCGATCCAGCTTGGCGACCAGGTTGTTGAGCAGATCCAGCTTGGTCGAGACCTTGGAGCCACCGACGATGCCCAGCACCGGCTTCTTGGGATTGCCCAGGGCGGCGTCCAGGGCGTCCAGCTCGCGCTGCATCGCCAGGCCCGGATAGGATGGCAGGAGGCGGGCCAGGGCCACGGTGGAAGCATGCGCGCGGTGGGCGGCGCTGAAGGCGTCATTGACATAGAGGTCGCCGTTTTCCGCCAGCAGGGCGGCGAAGTCGGCGTCGTTCTTCTCCTCGCCGGCGTGGAAGCGGACGTTTTCGAACAAAGCCACGCCGCCGTTTTCCATGGCGTCGACCACGGCCTTGGCCTTGGGACCCACGCAGTCGGCGGCGAAGGCCACCTCCTGCTCCAGCAGCTTGCCCAGCGGCTCGGCCACGAAGGCCAGGCTCATCTCCGGCACGACCTTGCCCTTGGGGCGGTCGAAATGGGCCAGCAGGATGACCTTGGCGCCCTTTGTCGACAGGTAGTGGATGGTCGGCAGGGCCGCGCGCAGCCGGGTGTCGTCGGTGATCTTGCCTCCGTCCACCGGCACGTTGAAGTCCACCCGGACCAGGGCGCGCTTGCCGGCGAGATCGGCGGTGTCGAGGGTGCGGAAGGGCATGTCAGGAACCTGTGGCGATAGCGTTCATGATGAGCGCGCCAGGCATGGCCGTCAGCAGGCAAAGCAGGCTGACGGCGCCGGCGGCGGCGATCTTGAGTTTGCGAGAGGTGTGTGGCGTCAGAAGGCTGACGGTTTCGGCGATGGCGCGAAGGTAGAGGGCCGTAACGGCGGCGCAGACTGCTGCGGCGGTCCACCAATTCAGACCGGGCGGATGCCCAGACGCGGATACGCTTTCGACGACGACCATAGCTGCTAGATAGCAGGCGGCGCCCGCCAGGGGCGCGAAAAGTCCGATCCCGACGAGGGCCAGCCAGCGCATCAGAGGAACTTCACCGCTTCTAGAGGGGGGGGGGGCGAGGGGCGAGTGGGCATGGGTTCAGACCTGGCTTCGGGATAATCTTCGGATGAAACTGTGACGCCCGCCTCACAACTTGCTCCACAGGACGGCGACAATCACCACGAAGGCGATCAGCGCGATACCCACCGACAGGATAAGGACGAAAAGCGCAGTAAGCGCTGGATGGGCCTTGCCAGGCATGGCCTTCGATCGAAACAGGCGAACGGTCCAGGCCAAAGCCGCGACCCATCCTGGCAGAAAGAAGAGCGGGACCGAGTTCATCGGGATGTTGGGCGAAAAATATTCTTCGGTCGACTGGCCGCTTGTGAGCGCGCCAAAGACATCGGCCATGGTCATGACGCCCAGGAGGGCGACGGGCGCTGTCAGAACCAGAAGAACTGTCAGCGCCCATTTGGTCATTTTGCTAAAGGAACTTCGCCATCACCAGGGCGGTATCCGCCATCCGGGTCGCGAAGCCCCATTCGTTGTCGTACCAGCTGAGCACGCGGACCAGCTTGCCTTCGATGACCTGGGTCTGGGGCAGGGCGGCCGTCGAGCTGGCGGCGATGTGGTTAAGGTCGTGCGACACCAGCGGCTCGGTGGTGGTGAACAGCACGCCGTTCATCTCGCCGTCGGCGGCGGCCTGCAGGGCGGCGTTCACCTCTTCGACCGTGGTGTCGCGCGACGGCACGACCTTCAGGTCGATGACCGAGACATTGGGGGTCGGCACGCGGATCGACGAGCCGTCCAGCTTGCCCTTCAGGGCTGGCAGCACCAGGCCCAGGGCCTTGGCGGCGCCGGTCGAGGTGGGGATCATGGACAGGCCGGCGGCGCGGGCCCGGTAGAGGTCCTTGTGCATGGTGTCCAGCGTCGGCTGGTCGCCGGTGTAGCTGTGGATCGTGGTCATGTAGCCACGCTCGATGCCCAGCAGGTCGTTGAGCACCTTGGCCACCGGGGCCAGGGCGTTGGTGGTGCAGGAGCCGTTCGACACGACGATGTCGTCGGCGGTCAGGACCTCGTGATTGACCTTGTAGACGATGGTCTTGTCGGCGCCGTCGGCGGGGGCCGAGACCAGCACGCGCTTGGCGCCGGCTTCCAGGTGCAGGGCGGCCTTGTCGCGGGCGGTGAAGATGCCGGTGCACTCGAAGGCGATGTCGACGTTCAGCTCTTTGTGCGGCAGGTCCTTGGGGTCGCGGATCGCCGTGACCTTGATCTTGCCCATGCCCACGTCGATCCAGTCCTCGCCCGAGGTGACGACGCCGGGAAAGCGGCCGTGAACGCTGTCATAGCGCAGCAGGTGGGCGTTGGTCTCGACCGGGCCCAGGTCGTTGATCGCGACGACCTCGATGTCGCGGCGCGCGTGCTCGGCGATGGAGCGCAGGACGAGACGTCCGATCCGGCCGAAACCGTTGATGGCGACGCGAAGAGCCATGAGGTCTTTCTCCTAACGAGCGTTCGGCCGGGTCGACCGACGTTACCTTGATTTTACGGGGCGTTTTGCGACGCGGGGCGGGGAAGTCAACCCCAGGAACGCAGCCTCGTCGTTTGGTAATGTGATGAACACCGTTTCGTCGCCCAATTGTCGCCATGGCGGGTGGCGAAGCGGGCGCTGATCTATATGTTGCGCCGGATGATTGGACCCTCTCGATGACCCCTGGCGAAGGCAACGCCCTGGAGCTCGCCGCGCGCCGCCTCGAGCGCGCCGTGGCCCAGCTGGAACAGAAGCTGGCCGCCGACCGCGCTGCGCGTCCGACCGCGCCAGTCGAGGCGTCCGCCGGCCTGTTCGACGCCAACGCCGAGTTGAAGGCCGAGGCGCTGGCCGCCGAGCTGGAAACCGCCCGCGCTCGCGAAAGGGCTCTGGAAGAAGCCGGCGAACAGGCGTCCGAAGCCCTCGGCCGCGCCATCGCCGAGATCCGCGCCGCCCTGGGCGACGAGAGCCTGATCACCGAGGGCGTCCATGACGACGACGAGGAGGCGCTCGAAGACCAGAGCGACGACCTGTTCGGCGGCCATCTGGACCGGCCGGAAAAGGAGGCCTGAGCATGGCGCAACTGACCGTCCAGGTGAACGGCCGCCCCTATAACGTCGGCTGCGAAGACGGGCAGGAAGCCCACCTCCTGGAGATCGCCCGCCTGTTTGACCGCCAGGTCCGCCAGGTCAGCCAGGATGTCGGCCAGCTGGGCGAGACCCGGCTGTTCCTGATGGGCGCCCTGCTGCTGGCCGACGAGCTGTCGGATTTGAAGCTGCGCCTGGCCCACGCCCAGTCCGAACTGGCCCGCCTGCAGACCGAACAGACGCGGGTGGAGATCCGGGCGGTCAAGGCGCTGGACGCGGCGTCCGAGCGCATCGAGGCGCTGGCGCAGGGGTAGGGAGCAGTCCTCCCCCCGTGGGGGAGGCGGCGCGAAGCGCCGGTGGGGGGAGGCTTAGGATCGTCGATCCTGACTTTGGCCATCTCCTAAACACTCCCCTCTCCGTCGGCTGCGCCGACACCTCCCCCACAGGGCTAGCAGGTTCACACATCTCGATTGAGCGAGTGGACGAGCTCTGATTCATTGGGTTCATCTGACGGGAGATGGCGATGGATCTGCTGCTGGGGCGGTTTGGCGACCGCCGCCTGGAAA